>JAPLLP010000107.1:1289-7796 GCA_026387515.1 Candidatus Omnitrophota bacterium
CGTTCTTCTCAGCGGGAATTTAGCGCGCAGGATTTAACTCTTCAGGAGGTGTCGAATTTATTGTGGGCGGCCTGCGGAGTCAATCGCCCGGAATCAGGAAAACGCACCGCTCCTTCAAGTATGAATATGCAGGAGATAGATATCTATGTTGTTTTGGCAAGGGGTTTGTATTTATACGATGCCACGAATAACGCGATGGTTTTGCTAATCAAAGGAGATATGCGGGAGTTAACCGGCAAACAACCTTTTGTCAAAGACGCCCCGGTTAATCTTATATATGTGGCGGATTTTTCAAAAATGAGCCAGCTTTCGCCAGAGGTCAAAAATTTTTACGCGGCAACGGATACGGGATTTATCAGCGAGAATGTTTATCTATATTGTTCTTCTGCAGGATTGGCAACAGTGGTGCGCGGTTGGTTTGACCGGTCTGCGCTGGAAAAAGGTATGGGGTTGCGTAAAGACCAAAAGGTGATTCTCACCCAGACCGTAGGGTTTCCTAAGAAGCCTTAGGGGACGGTTCCTATGACAAAGTTTATCCAACTCAAAGAATTATTCAATACCCTCCATGGCGTAAATGGTTGTCTCTGGGATAAGAAACAGACCCACTCTAGCCTCATACCTTATCTAAGAGAAGAAACCCAGGAAGTGATTGACGCCATTCGCAGTAAAAATCACTCGCATATACAAGAAGAACTCGGAGATTTATTGTTGCAAGTCATGTTTCATTCCCAGATCGCCTCTAAAGAAGGAAAATTCACCGTAGAGGATGTGATCGCCGGTCTTATTAAGAAATTAAAAAACCGCCATCCTCACGTTTTTGGCAAGTTCAAGGTTAAATCTGACAGGGAGATTATCCGTAACTGGAATAGGATAAAGAAGCAGGAGAAGCTAAGGAGAGGCGTAAGATGAAGATAGGCAATTTTAAGGTGCAGGCCTTTAAGATTAAAAACCGCCAGGGGTATGCCGCTGTTTGCAATAACCATCTTACCGAAGGTAAAACCATTCAAGAAGCCTATGGTAGGATGTTTAAGGCAGTGCGCCGGACAACCAGAGTAAAGACAAAAAGTTAATTAGTCTATTATATTTTTTTAAGATAGGATACTATTTTTTGGATAGTAGCATCAGGAGTAGAGGCTCCGGCGCTTACCCCCACGGAATCCGCTGCGTCAAACCATTCCCTTATTATGCCTTTTGAAGAATTAATCCAATAGCTTTTTTCGTTCAAAGACTTGGAAATTTCATAGAGCCTGCGCGTATTGGCGCTTTCCTTAGAACCTATGATGATCATTACGCCGTTTTCCCTGGGCATACGCCTGATCTCTTCCTGTTTCAGGCGGGTAGGCCTGCAGATGGTATTGCAAAAACGCAGGTTCGGGATATAGCTTTTGAGGGTTTTGTAGATAGAGAGGGCTTTTTGCAGATTTTGCGTTGATTGAACTACCACGCAGGCTTTTTTAATCTTCTTAACGCGAGCCAATGGCAGGCTATCTTTATCGGATATCACTATCGGTTTTTGTCTTAATTGCCCCACGATCCCCAGGACTTCTTCGTGGTTTTTGTCGCCAATGATAATAATACGGTATTTTTTTGTTTCCATGACCTTGGCTATGCGATGGATCTCTTTGACCATGGGGCAGGTAGCATCAACTATTTTATAGCCCAGTTTAGAGGCAGCCTTAAAGATGTCTTTCCCTGCGCCGTGGGCGCGCATAAGCAGCAATCTATTTTTTCCGTAAACAAGGGTTTTGATTTTTTTTATTCCCGCTTTCTGAATTTGCTTAACCACTTCTTCATTATGGACTATATCCCCGAGCATATAGACGTTATTTTTCCCGGAGGCAGTCTTTAAGGCCAGGTCAATGGCCCTTTTTACCCCGAAACAAAAACCCGCTGACTTTGCTAGTTGTATCCTCATATTTTTAATTTTATACTCATCAAAGGCTAGATATTAATTATATGTTGTGAAAATTCACCCAGTATTTTTTTATAGGCGGGTTTGAGATTCGTGCCCTTAAGGATTATTTTAGATTTTTTTAGGGAGAGAGAGATCTCTTTTTTGGCCATAGCTAATGCTCCGGAATAGGTGATAATCTGGCGCATTAGCCTTAGATCTTTTTCTCCGGCGTTATTTCTCGATAATATTTTTTTTATTCGCAGTCTGTTTATTACGGAAGAGTTTTTATAAGCGTATAAGATAAGAAGCGTCTTTTTTGCCTCGCGTAAGTCGGTTAAAGTGGATTTGCCAATATCCCTTTCATTACTAAACATCCCTAAAATATCGTCTTGGATCTGGAAGGCTCTACCCAAATATAGCCCGTATTCAAGTAGTTTGTTGATTTCTTTGTCGTTTGCCCCGGCCAGTAACGCTCCTATTGCCAGGGGATAGGAAAAGGTATATCTTGCGGTTTTTAAGTCATATATCTTATAAATATCTTTTTTGCTCAACTTATCGATGTTTTTTATTCCTGTCAAGAGCTCGAGGAATTCTCCGCTTCCGGTATAAGCCGCTGCCTCGATCAATTTTCTTAATGCCTTTTCCTTACGCGTGGGTTCTTCGCGTATCGACAGAAAAGCATCCATGGCCAGGGCAAACATCACGTCGCCGATGACGATTGCCAGGTCTTGGCCGTCAAATTTCAGGTTTTTATTTCCGGAAATATGCCTGTTAAGCAAAACATGCATTGAGAGTTTTCCTCTCCTGGTATCTGATTTGTCTATAATATCGTCATGCACCAGCATGAAATCGTGCAGAAACTCAAGCGATAGGGCAGTGGCGTATAATCCGAATTTGCTTTTTTTGGCATAGCCAAGATATCCGATTACGCAGAGGGTAGGCCTTACTCGTTTACCTTTACGCAGGAAAAACTCTTTGATGTGGGTAAAAAGCGGCGGAGAGATTTTTTTAAGCGAGAATGATTTATCGAGGTTTCGAACATAATTCTTTAGTTCTTTCTCGATCCTGCTTTTTATAACCTCTATCATAGAAGCTATGCTATCATATATATAAATCCGGCGCAAACAAAAATTTTTCCATTGAATATAGGACAGGAATATATTATAATACGATAAAATGTTGAGTGTATTTAACTAAAATGGGGTGATTAATGAAAATGGCGATTGGTTTGACTTTCCCAGGCAACCTCCAGGATGAATCCGTGATATGTTATCTGAGTAAGAATTTTGATATCTCCCTGAATATTATCGAGGCCTCATTTTCCATGTCTAGCGGTTGGGCGTTTTTAGAGGTCGAAGGCGAGAAGGACGAGATTAAAAAGTCTTTTGAGTATATAGTCGGTAAGGGTATAAAGATACAGCAGCTGAGGCAATCCAAATAAGTTAAATCGTGGGGTATAGAGTCCTGCCGGGTCACGAAAAATAAATACATATAGATAGATAGTATTTATGGGAACTTTCAAAACAGGTAAGGTTATCTCTACGCGGATTTTTAGCTTGAGGGAAGTTTTGTTTGTTTCTTTGGGTTTTATATTTGTTTTAAACAGCTTAAATTTTTTGGTCCGCGCTTTAAAGAAAATCGCCGCATTCAAGATCCCCAAGTATTGGCCGATCAGTGAATTCTATAATTTTGATATTACCTCAGAGAAAATATTTCTTGCTTTGGCAGCTCTGGGATTATTTTATTATATCCTGAAATATATTTCTTCGGTCACACGCAAACCCGCAAACCTAATCGGATTGGGTATTTTGCTGGTCTTGGTCACTAATTTTTTCCAGGGATGGGTGTTTGGTTTTGCAATGCCGATTACCGGACTTCTGCCTGAGACCTGGCAGTATTATGACCAAGCAGTAAAGATTTCTCATCCCATGTATTTTTTCTCTCATTTTGAGAGTCTCCAATTGGGTCTTTTCCAGCATTCAATTACTCACCCTCCCGGAGCCACCTTGATTTTTTACTGGCTGGATAAAATTTGTCAAGACCCGGCAGTCATAGCGATAGTAATTGCGCTGTTTTCGGTTTTTGTTTCCGGGGTTTTCTTGTATAAAATACTGAGCAGGGAATTGGATGCCGAATTATCCGGGTATGTTACTTTCCTGTTTTTGGTCATACCCGCCATCCAGATATATTATCTAGCCTGCCTTGAGGCCTTGGTGGCCAGTTTGCTTTTAGGGGCTTTGTTTTTCTTTCTTCATCCTAGACCGTTAGTGAGCATACTCGGTTCAATATTGTTCATTTTTTTGGCATCCTGCCTGACTTTTCTTTTCGCTTTCATATTTCCGGTCTTATGCGGTTGGGAGTTTTTAAAAAAGAGGAGTATTTTTAAATCCGGGATCATTCTTCTGGGATTGGCGGTCACTCATATAATTATATATCTTTTATGCCATTATAATTACCTCAATTCTTTCTGGATCGCTACTTCATACGAGAATATAGGCAGGGCAACGCCGGTTTTTCACACCCTTGAATATTTAGTTACTCGTCTGGAGGGTATTTTTGAGATAGCTCTTTTCTTGGGTCCCTTTTTGGGTATTTTATTTTTCCGCGGGTTGCTCAAGAAAAATGCGCCTAATTCCCCGTTTGGAGATTTGGCCGTGCTTGGCGTATGTACTCTCTTAATAATGTTTATCGCCGGTGTTTTCCGCACCGGCGAGACGGCCAGGATATGTCTTTTTATTTATCCCTATTTGATATTTCCGGTTGCGGCCTATTTTAAAGAGATAAAGCTTTCTCTGAATGAGAAGGTTCAGGTTTTGTCTTTGGTTTTTATACAAACAGTTGTTATGCAACTATTAGGTTCTTATTATTGGTAGAACATTTAGAACACCCTGCGCTAATAGGCTACCTGGCCCAAATAGGTATTGGGCCAGTGTCCCCCGCTGGGGAAATTGCGCAGGTGTTCGCTTACTGCATGCCCGGCCTTATCGGATCGGCCGGCATTCGTTACTACGAAGGAGTTATGGGATGAAAAAATTGAAAAAGATAATTTTATGGGTTGCAATTATTGTAGTGGTGTTACTGATCATTTTAAACCTGGCCGTAAATATTTTCGGTAAAGGCATAATTACTTCTCAGATCCGGGAGAACCTGAATATGTCTGCCAGCCTAAAGGGTATAAGTGTAAGCTTGCCTTTAGCGGTAAATCTTTCCGGCCTTGAGATAGGTGATCTTGTTCAGGTAAAGCGCATCTCGCTTTCGCCGAGCCTGTTGGGTTTTTTGGCGGGAAAGATTGTTTTGAACCGTTTGAGCGTAGTTGAACCAGTGGTTACTATTGTGCGGTCTGAAGACGGACAATTTAATCTGCCGCAGCTTAAACAAAAAGGCAAGCCCCCGGAAGTGTTGTTGGCTGGCCTGGTTATTAAAAACGGGACTATAAAATTCATTGATAAGAAAGTGGATCCTCGGGGGCATGGAATTTTTTTGCAGGATTTGAATGTGAGTATCTCTAAGGTAAGCCTGCCGCCCACATCATTATTTACCCGCTATAGGATCCTTGCTGATATCGTAGACCCTAAAGGCAAAAAGCTGGGGAATGTTTCCGGTTCAGGATGGATTGATTTCGGGCCTAAAGATATGGACGGAAATTTTAAACTCGAGGATGTAGAAGCAACCTATTTTACCCCTTATTGCAGGGATTTCTTTAGTGAGACCCTTGGGCAGAAGAATTTGGAATCGGCAAAGTTGAATTTTAATGCCGATCTAAAGGCTAAGGACGATGCCCTGAAGGTTGCCTGCCGTCTATCGCTTTCGGATCTTGTTTACAGGAAGGATGAGTCTTCGCAGGGAAAAGAATCCTTTCCTGATAAAATGCCGAATATCCTAAATGTCTTTTTGAATAAGGCGGGAAAGGTAGATCTGAATTTTAATATAGATACTAAATTAAGCCAGCCAAACTTTAATATCTTGAAGATAGCCTCTGGAGCGCTGAAGAAGAATATTGCCGAGCAGCCTCCGGAAAAAACTATGGAGAATATTTCTAACGTGGTGGATCAGTTTAAGGCTATAGGAAAGAATTTAAAGGATATGTGGAAGAAGAAGGAAGAATAATAATTTTTTTACACCCCGCGCTAAGCGGGAGTTTACTATCGCGATGCCCGGCCTTATCGGATTGGCCGGCATTAACTACTGTTAAGGAGGGGTAAGATGAGCTATACGGGGATAAGCGCGATTAATGCGAAAGTCCAGGAAGAGAGCGTTTTTGTCAAGAGCCTGTTGGCCGAGATTGAGAAGGTCATCGTGGGGCAGAAGTATTTGATCGAGAGACTATTGGTAGGGCTCCTGGCCAACGGCCATGTTTTGGTTGAGGGGGTTCCCGGACTGGCCAAGACCCTTTCCATAAAAACATTATCTCAGGCGATTAATACCAAATTCCAGCGTATCCAGTTTACTCCGGATCTATTGCCTGCGGATTTGATCGGGACCCTTATTTATAATCCCAAAGAAGGGACATTTTCTACGAAAAAAGGCCCGATATTCGCCAACATCATACTCGCGGATGAGATCAACCGCGCCCCGGCAAAGGTACAGAGCGCCCTCCTTGAAGCCATGCAGGA
>JAPLLP010000031.1 GCA_026387515.1 Candidatus Omnitrophota bacterium
ACCTCGCGCACCCGGTGGAGGATAACCTGACGGTTGATATAGGACATGTTAATGGCGCATTTCATAGCGGCGAAATAATCCTGGCCTTCTTTTGAGCGGAAAGGTGCGCAGGCAAGCTCTCTGTCCGGCGTGCTTATACCATATTTTTTCTCCATAACTCCGATAAAGGTACGAAGATAATCGGTAGCAACCTGATGGCCGAAACCGCGGCTTCCGCAGTGAACCATCACGGTAACCTGATTGGGGATTGTTATACCATACGCTTCCCCAAGGGCTTTATCGAATATGTTTTCCGGTTTCGCCACCTGTATTTCAAGGTAGTGGTTCCCTGAGCCGAGAGTACCGATCTGTTCGTGCCCGCGATCGACCGATTTGTCGCTGACTTTCGATGCGTCCGCCCCTCTGAAGCATCCTCTTTCTTCTGTGTTCTCCAGGTCTTCAGGCCACGCATAGCCCTTGCGTAGACACCAGCGTGAGCCCTGTTCCGCCACTTCTCTGAATTCGTCTCTTGATAGTTTGATTGACCCGGTGGAACCCACGCCCGCAGGAACGCGTCGAAAAAGCGTATCTACGAGCTGACGTATGCGCGGCTGCACTTCGTCCAGGGTCAGTGTTGTGAGCACGAGCCTCATGCCGCAGTTGATATCGAAGCCGATGCCGCCCGGCGAAATAACCCCTGTTTCCGGGTCCATCGCCGCCATTCCGCCGATGGGGAATCCATATCCCCAGTGGCCGTCCGGCATACAGAAGGCATATTTTACTATCCCCGGCAGAGTGGCCACATTGGTTACCTGTTCGAACACTCCCTCATCCATGGCATCGAGCAGCTTTTCAGAAGCATAGATACGCGCCGGGACACGCATGCCGGTTTTGTAAGAGGGAGGGATTTCCCAGAGAGTATCGGAAATTTTTTTTATCGTATTTGGCGTAGACATTAAATACCTCCTTGCCCCAGAGAAAGATCCCCCGCTGCTGATCGCAGCAAACCCCTTATTAAGGGGGTGCAAAAAGACAAAAAATGAAGTCTCCCCTTAGGTTTTTTTATTTACTGTAATTGCTACATTCCCTTTTTTGTGACCCATCTCCACATATTTATGTGCTTCTATAATTTGCTCAAAATTATAGACTCTATCATTCACAGGTTTAATTATTCCTGATTCAACTAATTCAGTTATTTTATTCAATCGATCTGATTGTAATAATAAGGCGCTATCATCTATAGAAACATATTTACCGTTTATTCTTAGTGCTTTCACACATGCTTTTTTCAATTCGGAAGTTTTCCTTTTCCCAACAGTATCAATAACTAAATCGTATTCTTCCAAAAATTTAATAGATTCTTTTTTTGTATAATCTAATACTTTATCTACTCCTAATGATTTTACAAATTCACTATTTGATGAGCCACATACACCTGTAACTGTAGCTCCAAGATACTTTGCATACTGTACTGCAATTGTACCGGAAGTCCCGGATGCTCCATAAATTAGTACCTTATGATCGCGCGTAATATTTCCTTTTTCCAAATATTGGAATGCTAATAATCCTCCATATGCTGCCGAAGTAGCTTCTTCGCAAGAAATATTTTTTGGTTTTACTGCCAAACAACCCCGTTTAGAGTCAATTTCTTTCATACACTTATAATCTGCATATGCTCCAAGAGAATAACCAGTAAGACCATATACTTGGTCACCTACTTTAAAACGCTTTATTTCAGACCCTGCATATTCAATTTCTCCTGAAAAGACTTCACCAATAATTGAATTACGTGGCTTTTTTATACCAATCATTAATCGCATTGGAATCATAAACATCAGAGGAACATTTGAACTTCGAATGAAGATATCACTATTTGTAACCGATGTTGCGTATATTTTAATCAAAACCTCATCTTTTCTCGGAATAGGTTTTTTACATTGTTTG
>JAPLLP010000345.1 GCA_026387515.1 Candidatus Omnitrophota bacterium
ACGGGCAGGCTCACCCGGATCTCCTGCCAGCTGATACTGGCAGCGGATTCGGAACGGTTTAAAACCACCCTGACCATAGAAAGCGGAAAATGCAAAAATTGCAGGGTATCCAAAACCCATTTGGTCTGGTATACAGAAAGGATATCGGGAGTGACCACCAAAAGGATCAGGCTGGCCTGGTTAAGCGCGGCGACGAAAACCTCGGTAAAAATCCTTCCGGCATCGACAATTATATAATCGTAATCTTTATGTAAAAGGTTGAATACGTCCTTAATCCGTTCCGGTTCCAGGTGCGGAGACTGTTGCGGCCTTAATACGCCGGGGAGAAAATCAATGCCGTGGGAATTATGGGTCAGGAAACCCTCGGTGGTAAGCGCCTCAGGTTCAAGGTGCATAAGATTGATTATATCCACCATGGCCTTTTGCGGGGTGAGGTCCAACATCCGGGCCATGTCTCCGACGTTGCTTAAATCTAAATCAATAAGGCAGACTTTTTTGGCCTCATCCTTGGCCAGGCTTACTGCCATGTTCGCGGCAATCAGGGTTTTTCCGGTTCCGCCTTTGGTGCTTAATATTACTATTATTCTGGCCATGGTTAATCCAAACGATAGGCTATGGGCACTTCTATCCAGAGGTCTTTCTGTGCTAAACCAGAAGGGAACGGCGGGTAAAATGCGACTGTCTTGGCCACATATACGGCGTTATCATCCAGGACTTTATATCCGGAGGAAGACTTCACCACCACATTCAAGAGCTCGCCCAAATATGACAAATGCAGGCCAAGTTTCACCGTGCCCTGGAAACCCGCCTCTCTGGCATAGGCAGGATAATTAAGATTATCCAGAATGCGTTTCTGCACAATGCGGGCATAATCTTCTTGCGGCTGGGTGAGGCCTTTATCTCTGGCAGTTCCGGATGAAGATTCGCCTTTTTCCGAAAGAGCAGATTTTTCCCCTTGGGCTACGGTCTTAAACGCATTTACTATGGTTGGGGTAAGGGTAATAAAAAGCTCAGTATTACCTTTTTCTCCAAAACCTCCGCCGAGATTGGTAACCTTTCTTCTAAATGCTATGCCTATTATGGGGATATCTCCTAAAAATGGCGTTTTGCGGATTTGTTCTTCTTCTTTACGCTTCATTAGCCCGCCGATGGCTAAGGTCTGATTGTCATTGACAAAGACTTCAGTGGATATCGTGCGCTTAGTAAGAGGATAAGCCCTGGCAGTGGGCGCGTTGGCGGCGCCGATAATGTCCGCGGCAGCAGCGGCTTCGCTTACTTCCACGTTTAAGACAAGTTTTATCCTATTCTCGTCGGTCACCGTAGGCCTTATTTTCAGCTTGATCCCGTATTGCTTATAATCCACAGAGGTTGAACTGGTCGCACTGCCCTGCACCGAAGTAGTAATTACTGGTTTTTCTCCTCCCACCAATAATTCGGCTTCCTTACCGCTCTGACAGGCCAGGCTCGGCCGGGAAAGAATACGCGCCTTGCCTTCCTGGACCAAGGCATCGAGCGTCCAGCTAAAAGCCGCACGGCCAAGATTGGTGACCTTAAACAGATACTGCCATTTAGTCCCCATTGGCGTACCGCCAGTAGTTGCACCGCTGGTTCCCACCTCGCTCATTGAAGAAACTGCTGTCCCAGGCGTACCTATTTCGTTAATAGTAATACTTCCGGGCCAGGTGAAACCTAAGGTATGGCTGGCATCCTTGTCCAGTTCCAGCACCTGCACCTCGATATCCACCACTGCCTCTTCTTCTTTAACCTGCACCAGATCAACAAATTTATTTTGTAAGGTCCCGGCCACCATTTCAATCCGGTCTTTATCGCTTTGAGTCTTGACTGTCCCTAAGATCAAAACCTTGCTCTCCTCGTCCTCAGCCTGGGTATAGACGTTGGGCAGCTGGAGCCTGGACAACAATTTATCTATGCGGCGCTTGATGTCTTGCATGTTCTCATCGAATACCTTCACCATGTAGGCCTGCTCGCCAAAACTATCCCAGATCACCAGCGTTGTAGAGCCGGCGGCCTTGGCGGAAAGAGTAAGCTCGGACTTTTTAGTATCAGTGACATCGACGACAGAAGGATTTCCTAAGACAATACGGATGGGGTTGTTTACCGGGATGACCTTGAGATCGCCTACGTATAACTTTAATTCTTCCTCAACATCATCGTTTGATCCGGAGCAATAGGTGAGGAACAATGCCGTGCTTGCGGCAACGGCACAAAGTATTATTAATTTGGAAATTTTCCTCATTTTTCCCCTAATCTGGTTGCTAATGGGATAAAGTGGACTTTTCTTTTTTCATCCCACGATAAATCTCAACATAGCCTTCGGGAGGCTGTTCCGGCTGTTCCTTCTTCTCTTTTTCCGCTTGGGCCTGGGTTTTCTCTTTAGGCGTAATATATTGAAGCAGGGTATCCCAACTTGCCGGAGTCAGGGGTTCTATCTGGGAATCTCCCGGCGAACGCAGCACCAGGCGCAATTTACCTTGCTCCTGG
Source organism: Candidatus Omnitrophota bacterium (assembly GCA_026387515.1). The sequence continues at coordinate 2,503 of JAPLLP010000345.1, forward strand.
ACAAAGGCCAAGAGGCTTGCCTCTTGGGGGGTAAGGGCCACGGTTACCGGAGGATTGGGATCTTGCTGCGTATCTTCTTTTTTGCTATGTCCATCGGTTGACCCTGCTTCATGGCCCACAGCTAAAACCAATACATTCTGGAACAAAGGGATCACCGCTATCTGGGCGGCCGGTTTACCGTCGGGCGTCTGCACCGGTACGGGGAGTAAAGCGATAATATCAGTATAGTCGCCGACCTTAAGCATTCCCAAGAGCGCAGAAGAAACATTGTCTATAGAGATGGTTATGGCGCGCTTACCCACGGGAGTCAGCTCCGCAAGCGCCCCGGAGCGCCGTTGATAAGTAAGCTTGCTTAAGGTGATCTGTTCGCCTTTGGAGATAGGGGCAACGGTGATCATCCCGGCGATGCGGTCCAAAGAGGTAACTGCCTGCGGTTGCACAAACCTGTTAGGGACAATCGCCACCTCCAGGCTCTCCGGAGAAACCACTGCGCCTCTAGCGATATCCTGCTTAGCGACCAATACCGGGGTCTGGTTGGCCTGTTGCGACTGCATGACCACATTAGCCCTCTCGATGGCCTGCTGCCGCTGCTGGTCAATATAGACCTTAACCATCATTATACCGATGATTGCCAGGACAACCCCGGCTATCAGGATAATCTTTTGTTTCTGCACTACTTTATCTCCCCTTCGTTAATCTCTATCTTGGATTCACGGGAAAGCTTGCCGATCAATTCCTCGATCTTCTGCTGCTGTTTTAAAAAGGTAAGCCCTTTCTTGATATCATCCCACATATCCGAAAGAGACCTTTGTTTACCGCCGCGCTTGGCCTCAAGCCTTACGATGTAATATCCGTCGGCCCCTTTGAATACTCCGCTCATCTTGCCCGCTTCCATAGTATCGGAAAAAGCCGCGGCATCAAACTGGGGAGACTTTTTGCCTTTGGTAATAAAACCTAAATCCCCGCCGTCTTTGGCACTGGAGGACTTAGACCTATCTTTGGCCAGAGTTGCAAAATCCGCGCCTTGCAGCAGCTGGACCATTACATCCTTGGCTTCCTGTTCAGTGGGGAGCATGATTTCGCGCAACTGCCTTTCTTCGGGTTCTTTAAGTTGTTCCTTATAAGTATTGTAATAATCTTCGATCTCCTTGGAGGATACGTCGATCTTCTGCGCCTCCGTGCGTACCAATTCCACGACGAGAAGGTCCATCTTAGTCTTCTCCAGGACCTTAGAAACATCTTCATTCCTATCTAGACCCTTGCTCAAGGCATCCTGATAGAGAAGCATGCGGCGCACCAATTCATTTTTCAAATAATTTACCTTCTGCTCTTTGGTGGCGATCTTAGCCTCAGGTCGGTTTTGCCCTACTGCCTCGTTAAAGGCGTTTATTTCTTCATTCAGGTCTTCCAGGGTAATGGGCATATTATTTATCTTGGCGATAACCGTGCCCTTGGTAGATATCTTAGGGTAAGTCTTGCCCAGGCTTGCCCCGCCTTGAGATTTTGGCAAAAGCTTATCGCAGCCGACTAAGGCCAGACATAAAAATAATCCACTACCCAACACCATATACTTACGCATTTTGACCCTCCTTCACAGTAGTGAACACCGGCGCAATTTCCCCACCGGGGGACACTGGCCCAATTCCAATTTGGGCCAGGTAGCCGATCAGCGCCGGGTGTTTTATTCCTTTTTACACTGTTCAGATAGCTTGAGCAATAGATCCGCGATGCCGGCCACAAGATGCAGGAAAAAGAAAACCAGCACATAAATTAGGAGGACTACCGGCCCCATCAGCCGCGGTAATTCCTGTCCGGCTAACCCCAGCATTATAAGTGTTGAGGATACCAAACCCAGCAATAAAAAAATCCAGGCAGCTATCTTTATAACTGAACTGGATACCCTTAAGAACTTAACCCCTCCTAACATAAACCCCCTCCTTCGCAGTAGCGAATGCCGGCCAATCCGATATGGCCGGGCATCACAATAATGAACATCCACGCAATTCCGCTGAGCGCGGGGCGACAAGGTAAACTTAGGCAACAGGTTACGCCGTTCTTAGCAAACCTCATAACCCATACTTTC
>JAPLLP010000011.1:0-1092 GCA_026387515.1 Candidatus Omnitrophota bacterium
AAAAGATGTCAAGGACCGCTAACCACGAACCGCTAGACCCCCGGGGCCTAGCAAGGTCTTAGGGTCTAGCTAAGTGGTAAAGATACGGAGGGAATTGAATATGAGTAGAATGGTATTGTTTGCATTATTGCTGGCCGTGTGCGCGGCCCTATTAGGCTGCGGCGAAACGGTTTCTGGGGTAGGTAAAGACGTCAACCGGATGGGACGAGGGGTAAACACCTTTTTCTTCAGGCAGCCCTAAGATGCCTCCTAGATTCAGAGAGAGCGGCAATATAACGATACTCGATATCGAAGGGGATGTCGATATTAACTCTTCCGATATTATAGAATCCGTCGGTTATCTTTTAAATTCCGGCAAAACAAATTTCATATTTAACCTTGAGAACGTCAATGTCGTGGATTACAGCGGACTTTCAGTTCTAACAATAGCATATAAGAACGTCCTTAACCACAAAGGGAAAGCCAGGTTCATGAACGTTCCGGCGCAAGTGACGGAACTATTTAAGATGGTCAAGCTGGAAAACGTATTTGAGGCCTATCCGGATGAAGAGAGCGCAATAAGGAGCTTTTACGAAGAGAGCGCCGAACTCGCTCATCTAAGGCGTCGGTTTAAAAGGCTGGATATGAACCTCAATGTTGTCAATATGAGCGCTGCCGGGATATTTATATTCTCAAAATACACTTTCCCAATAAACAGCCAACTTGAGATAGAACTCATCCATCGCGGCGATACAAGATTCCTGGATGCGACTGCAAGGGTAGTGTGGCTGGCGGATAAGGAATTACAGCCTCACTTATATCCCGGAATGGGCGTTGCATTCGTGCACCTGTCGCAGGAAAACGAAAAGCTGATCATAGACCATATAGACAAGAATATAACACACAGAGCCGAGTCCTGACCTAATGATGGATCAAAAGACCGCAACTATAATGTCGGCTATCAAGGATGGCAGGAAAAGTTTTTCACGAGCCGATCTTTCCGGAATGGCCACATTCGACGCTAACCTTGAGGGCTGCGAGCTTGTGGGCGCAGATCTTTCAAACTGCGATCTCGCGCACTGTAACTTAAGAGGGGCCGATCTCACAAAGGCA
>JAPLLP010000011.1:1188-2154 GCA_026387515.1 Candidatus Omnitrophota bacterium
AATTATGGCACGCCAATATTACAGGCGCCAAGTCGCTCTCGGTGAGAAATTTTTCTCCTCAGGCAAGACTCAGAGCTGGAGCCAAAATAAATGAGGACGGGCCGATCTCATCCGAAGAATCCTACCGTATGCTGAAGAACTAGTTTCTTCAAAACGGCATGTATAACGACGCAAGCTGGGCCGCATTCAGGGAGAAGACCATGGAGAGGTTTATCCTTAAGAAGAGCTGGAGCCTCTCTTATCTGCCGAGCTTATTTATGGGTCTCTCCTGCGGTTACGGAGAAAAACCACACAGGATAGTACTCTCAGCGCTGCTAACCATATTCGGTTTCGCGGCAATATTCTGGTATTTTAAAGGGATCGAGAGCCCCATTTATACTTCCGGCACATTGACCTGGATCGACTATCTTTATTATAGCGCCGTGACATTCACCACGGTCGGTTATGGCGATATCGTACCCAAAGCCTCTTCCTTTTTTAGGCTTATGGCCGCAACAGAATCATTCCTTGGAGTGTTCCTGACAGGCCTGTTCATATTCACCCTCGCGCGCAAGCATTCGGCGCGATAGGCATAAGTCCGGATAAATATCTATTCAAAGGATAAGCTAAAGCTCATACAAAAAGCTTTAAAGCATTTCGACGGCGCGTTAAAGAGCTGTGCGATATGCCCGCGCGCGTGCGGCATAGATAGGGAGCTCGGCAAAATAGGATATTGCAGAGCTCCGGCAAAACCAGTTGTTTACAGCTATATACAGCATCACGGCGAGGAGCCTGCTCTATCGGGTTCTAAAGGCTCGGGAACTATATTCTACGCATATTGCAATATGAAATGCGCATACTGCCAGAATTACCAGTTCAGCCAGCTCGATAACGGAGAAAAGATCACTACTGATAAGCTGGCTTCGATAATGCTCGGCCTTCAGGCATCGGGATGCCATAACATAAACCTTGTTAGTCCCTCCCATT
>JAPLLP010000181.1 GCA_026387515.1 Candidatus Omnitrophota bacterium
GCCGGCCATTCATCCGTAAGGGGATAACGATTACCCGCGGGCAAACCCTCAACTTTTGCCCCCAATAAATCCACCACTTCCCTTTCATAAATCTCGGCTCCGGGGAAATAAGGGATCACGGTCTCAAGCACCGGATTTTCTTTGAGGACGCTGGTTTTCAGGTTCAATAAAATACCTGAATCCTGAGCGAAATGATAAATGAAACCCAGCCTATCCAGCTCATCAAGCCCGGTTATGGCACAGAAGTGGCCGAACTTCAATTCCTTTACCGCGAAGGCAAAGACTTCGCGAAAATTCTTATATTCAACCTCTAGGAATATGCGCCTTGCGTGCTGTATTTTAACCCGGCCTTCCAAATAAGCGAACTTCCCGACTAAGGCCTCTACAACTATATCTTCCTGAGACATTTTAGCTACTCGCTTTCTTCCAGGCTGGCTAACAACTTGACCACGCCATCAATAATAGCCTTGGGGCTGGCAGGGCATCCGGGGATAAACGCCGATACCGGTATCGTCGAACTTATACCGCCTTTTATGTTGTAGCAGCCGTTAAAAACCCCGCCCGTGCAGGCGCATGTGCCTACCGCAACCACAAATTTAGGCTCCGGCATCTGCTCATAGATCCTGACCAGCCTACTTTCTATCTGCCTGGTCACCGGCCCGGAACAAACTAATACATCCGCATGGCGCGGCGTAGCTTTTAACTGCACGCCAAAACGCTCCAGGTCATAACGCGGGGTGAGCGCCGCAAAAATCTCTATATCGCAGGCATTACATGCCCCGGTATTAAAATGCAGTATCCAGGGAGATTTAATCCTCGCCCAGGTCACCGCTTTTTTTATCAATCCCATAATTATCTCCTGAACAGAATGTATAGGCCCAGGGCCGCGCCTGCTATATAAATCGAGGCTAAAACAAATACTCTCATAGTCCCAACAGGGACCGTGGTCATGATCAACGTAGCCACATGCGCCAGGGTAAAGAAAAAGGCAAAGGGGAAAAAATTACTGTAATCAGGCTGGGCAAAATTGTTGTAATCGCTCTCGCCGCAGGCATAAGGTTGCCGCGAGCCGCTTGTTTGATTCTTGGCCCTAAACGCCAGTCTCGAGGCCAGGCGGGTAAATATCCAAATCGCCAATAAAACCACCATAAATGCTATTGGCGGCAGGATCAGCCATTTTTCCATGAAGATTATCCTTTCAGATTCCTGATATTCCTGTTATCCAGCGAATCGGTATACTTGCGGATCCCTAAGACAACACCGACGGCAACAGTAATCACCACTACCTCAATTACGATAAGGGTAATGACCAGGCTCTGGGCCAATGCCTCATGGCCCGTGGTATAGCCGACTACGATTATTAAAAGCGTAGCCCCTTTAATCAATATCTCCAGGCCAATCAGCGCCCGGATCAGGTTATAGGTGAACAAAAGACAATAAAAGCCGATCACGGACACCATAATCACGCACAGCCCGAAAGACCAGAATAGCTGCGGCATTACCTGGCTCATTTTTTCAACCTCTCCTTAAATAATATCACCACACCGAAAACTCCGGTCAGAAGCACGATGACCTGGCCCAGTATGTCGATCTGTCTTAGATCCCACAATACTACGCGCACGTCCTTTACCGATTCTTCAGCAGGCAGGCGTATTGCCGGACTTAACTTTACCAAACTAAGAATAATACCTAAAATTATCACCAATAAAGGCAAAAACCAGAACCTGGCCAGCCTCTCTCGCATGTGCTGCAAAACTTCCTGTTTGGTCAAAGGATGCGTTAGGCTTATAGTGCTGACAAACAACACAGAGATCAACCCGGCGCAGACCGATAACTCAAAAACCGCGGCCAACGGAGAATTAAAACGAAACATTACTATAGAGAGTATTACGCTGCTAAGGGCCAGGCCTATTGCCGAACGCAATAAACTCCGGGTCATTACCGTCCAAAGGCATGCCGCGACCAGAGAAAAAATCATTAATGTGTCAACCTGCACGCTATCCGCCAACTATTGCGCTAACCGGTAAAATGAAGACGCGTAATATAACCGGCAAAAATAAACCCGCTCCCACAGTAAGCAGGGCCAAGAGCACCGCCGGAAACGCCAGGCCAAAACCCGCCTCCTTAACTCCGGATAACCCTTCGCCTAATTTCCCGAAAAATACTTTTCTCTGCAGGGAAAGAAAATAGGCGAGCGTCAAGACGCTGCCCGCCACCGCGACAAAGGCATAAAAATATAATCCCGACATCCACAGGGCTACGATAATAATCAACTTGCTCCAGAAACCTGCCAGGGGCGGTATCCCGGTGAGTGATAACATGGCAACCGTAAGGCAGAAGGCCTCCAGCGGATTTGTTTTTGCCATGCCGTTCATCGAAGTGAAAAAGTCGTTCCCGTGTGCTTCGCGGATAAGGATCAGAATGCCGAACGCCGTGATGGTGGCAATGGAATATGATAGTGTATAAAGCAGCAGGGCGTTGTTGGACATGGGGCTGAATGCAACCACGGCTAGCAGCATATATCCCGAATGGCTGATGCTTGAATAGGCCAGCATGCGCTTGAGGTTAGGCTGATACACCCCAGTGAGGTTGCCCAGCAGAATGGTGAAGGCGGCCAATCGTTCTGGCCCAATGCTGCCAGGGCGCCCGCGACCACGGAAATGGCCCCTACCACCAAAAGCAAGGATCTTACGGCAGGAGTAAAACCAAAAACTGAAATTACTACCCTTATCAAGGTATAAACCCCCACGGTTTTAGTGATTATGCCGGCCAAAAGCATGGAAACCGAGGCCGGAGCGCTGGAATAGGAATCAGGAAGCCAACCGTGAAAAGGCATGAGCCCGGATTTAATTAAACAGGCTGTAATAAATATGCCAATGGCCAAATTTATAAACATGCGATTTGGGGAGGCCTTAAGCGCTACGCTTAAAGAAGAAAAACCGGTATCTCCTGAAACAACCAGGAGCAAGGCAATCGCCGAAAGCATTAGTACGGTCGCAACTGCCGAAAGGACAATGTATTTAAACGCGCCCTCGAATGCCGCAAAATCTTTATCAAAACATATTAAAATAAATGAACTTACTGCGGCGATCTCCACGAACACATACATTGAAAAAATATCCCTTACCATAACAATGCCGTTCATGCCAATAAGCAAAAGTAAGAGGAGATTTACAAAATTAAAGAACTTTTCTTTTTCACCATCTAGATACCTCTGGACAAAAACCGCGGCAAATACCACCATGCCTATACAAAAGAGCAGCACCCGGCTTAAATTATCCACGCTAAAATTAAACTTTAAGAATACCCCTAAGATATCAAGCCAGTTGCTCCAAAAGCAGAGTGCCGGGAAAACCACAACGCAAAGTTGAACTGAAACTATGAACAAACATAGCCAAAATGCCGCCTTTTTCATAAAAGCCCCCAACGGCAAATTTAACACCATCACTCCTATAACAGGCAGGAGTATTAACGAAGAAAACATCTAAGCCCCCCTAAACACTGAATATCAAAAATACCACTAAAGCGCCAAATCCCAGCAAACTCCACGCCAGGTAAGTAGCGTAGTTGCCGTTATGCAGCCTTCTAATAAGATTGGCGGACTTAAGTGCCAGGTTCACCGATAAAACGTCATAGATCCAGTCTATCTTCCTGTCAAACCAGAAAGTAATTTCTGAGATTAATCGCGCCGCCTTAAGCCCGATATCATAAGGATCAAAAAACCTTCTCTCTGCCAAGTCGTAAATCCAGGACAACACCGGGGCGTCATGTATGTGATCAGAGGCCTTGTGGGCGCTCCCTTTAAACCTTACCCCGAAAATATGATTGAGGATCGCGGCGCTAAGCACGATTAAAGTAATCAGCACGAGCTTGGCGTTAACGGGGAAACCGCTAAAATCCAGACCTTCTAATCTGGCTGCCGGCAGAATAGGCTGAATAAGATGACGCAGAGGAATAAAGTTACACACGCCAAAAATTACGCACAAAGACGCGATCACCAGCATGGGAAAAAGCATGGCAAAGGGAACCTCTCTAATATCTTTATTTTTTTCGCTTATTTTTCCAAAGAACGCGGCATGGCCCAATTTCAAGAATGAGGCGGCGGTAAAGAACGAACCCAGGACTGCTATGATATAAAAGATCATGCCTCTTTCCAGCGCGCCGTCATATATGAGCTCTTTAGAGAAAAATCCGTTAAAAGGCGGCACCCCTGAAATTGAAACAGCGGCAATGAGAAAACAACCTAAAGTAATCGGCATTTTCTTGCCGATCCCGCCTAAGTCCTTGAGCTGCGTAGTTTGTGCCTGCTTCTCTACGCTACCCCCGGAAAGGAAGAGGCAGTTTTTATAAAGCGCGTTGTTGATCATATGGAATAATCCGCCCACGATGCCTGCGGGTACGCAAGTACCGATACCCAGGATCATATAACCCACCTGGCTGATGGCGTGATAAGACAATAACCTTTTAAGCTCTTTTTGTATCAGGGCCATCATTACCGCAAAAAGCAGCGTAGCAGCTCCAATAACCATAAGCATGATACTTACCCAGGAGCCGGGATTCAGCCTAAACATATCAAGCGATATCCTGGTTAAAAGATATACGCCTAAGATCTTCTCAAGCGAAGCCGGCACCAGGGCCATAAAGGGAAGCGGCGCATCCTGCGCGGCATCCGGAATCCAGCTGTGAAACGGCATGGAACCACCCTTAGAAATCGCGCCGATCATTAATAGAATAAAGGCCAGGCTGCCCAATCCTCCCAAGGGAAGGCTTATCCGCGAAATAGTCAGTGTGCCGGCCAGATGCCCGGTCAGGGCAATGCCGGTCAACATGCATAAATCCGCGATACCCACGATAATAAATGCCTTGGTCGCGGTTTTAAACGCCATACTGTTTCCGATCGCGATCATCCCGAAAAGGGCTAAAAGCGAACCTTCCCAGAAAAAAAGCATCAATACCAGATTATCCGCCAGGACCGCGCCGCTGGCAAAAGAAAGGGTCAGAAGTAAAAAGGCGTAGAATTGATTGGCACAGGCTTTGTGGCGCATAAAAACAGTAGAATACAAAGTAACCAGGAAACCAAAGCCGGCAATAGACAAAACCAGGAAGGCGCTAAAATGGTATAACCTGAGCAAAAACTCAAAACCAAACCCTGCCCATGGCAGTGATAGGCTAAAATTCTTATTAAATAAAAATATGGTGACTAACAGGCCAAACAAAGTAGCGGATAATGCCAGTATCTCTCCAGCCGCACGTAACCTCTTGGGTATGCTAAAGGCCAAAAGCGCAGCTATAAAAGGGATAAATATGGGTAAGAGTAATAAATTTTGCGTCATCTTAAAATCCCGAACATATTATTGACTACTGTCTGCACGAAGGCTAAAGGATAACTAACAAAGATACCGCCTAAGAGCGAAAGCAGTGCCAGAAAGGCAACGCTCGCCACCATAATAAAGTTCCCCTCTCTTGCCTGAGAGTTACCCGGTTCGCCGAGAAATAC
>JAPLLP010000268.1 GCA_026387515.1 Candidatus Omnitrophota bacterium
GAGTAAATCTTTGGCAGTGGTATCCGCTTCACCAACTAAAGCTTCGATGTCCGGAAAACCCAACGAATAACCATCGTCTCTATTTTTCTTAGTGGTTACTTCAAATTTTACTACCGGAAGCTTCTGTTCCTCTTGATCAGGATCAGCGCTCACCGGACAAGAATATAAAACAGGCGCAGCCTTATCTATCGCAGGAACCTGCATAGAACTTATCCATTCCAGCGCCTCATCCGCAGTCTTTGTCCAGATTAAAATAATTTCGGGAAACTGTTCTTGCGGATTGGTGATATTAGTGAAAAATTTGCCTTGCATAAAATCGTAGGCCTCAAATTTACCCTGGTTAATTAATTTCTCGGCGTAAGAATCAAACCATGGTGTCTGAGAAGTAAAGCCGCTTGTTACCTGTTGAGGAACGAATAGTACTAGGGGTTTACGCTGCGCGCCCTTAATCCTTATTATTTCTTCAAAAGTGCTAAGATGGCAAAGGCCCAATGTAGCACCCGTAACTACAAATATCTGCCCTCCGTCAACTATTAGCTGCTCTGCCTCATCGGGTATATAACCTCCATCGGAATGATGACTTATCACCCTGGGGTTATCTATAAAGGCATTGCCATAGGTGTTACTGAAAAAGTTTAGCCTCTGAGTTATCTGAGGGGCATCGATCAATTTCATAAGCGGCCCAATCAGATACTGCCACAGACTACTCAACGCTCCCAGATTTCCCAGGTGAGTAATGGTAAGCGTGGCTTTGGGGTTTACGAGGTGGCTATTTTTAAGGCCGAGCGCGAGTTTTTCTTTTAGTTTTTTCTCCAGCTGCGGCTTTTGCATTTCGCAAGGCCCAAGCCTGCACCCGGAATCTCCAAAGAAATGCTCCATTGCCTGGCGTTCTTCAGCTACATATGTACTTAAACGGTTGCTTAAAACCTCCCAGTTTAAACCAACTAAAGCCGCAGGCTCAAGTTCTTTTGCCGGGCCGCAGTTTAACTCGTATTCCGGGCCGTTAACACAGGCGAAATCCGGCCTCTCGGATCCGTCAGCATATTTTAAACTTACCCGGCAGCCTCCACACATCCCGGTGCCATCTACCATGATCGGGTTAAGGCTCACGATCAGCCTGATATTAATATTATTCTCAGCGCTGTATTTACTACAAAGCTCGTTTACCTTTTGCATCATTATGGGAGGGCCGATGGCATAAACCAGCTTAACTTTCTTTGCGGTTTGCGAATTTCTCAAAAGTTCTTCCAACTCATGAGTTACCAGGCGCTTTTCTTCATCAAGGGTAACGCGCAATTCATCCGAGGCCGCTTGAATTTCATCTTTATAAATAAGCAGCTTGCTTTCCCTGGCCCCGATAATGGAATAAACCCGGTATCCTCTTTTTTGGGCATCTTGCCGCAATTCTCTAGCTATAAGCAACTCCGGAGCTACACCTACGCCTCCCAGGACTAAACAAACAATATCCCCTGCCTGCAACTCTTCCACACTCTTCATCCTAAGGGCATCATCTGCGGGAATTTTTCTGCCTTCAGGGTGATTATATAGCGCTATGCCGCTTGGCCTGCCCAAGGGGCCTGAAACAGCATATAGGCTATCCCCCACCTGGAAGTTTTCTCCCAGGTCATAAGTAGTCTTACCGACTTCCTGAAAAGTAAGAGTTATCGTCCCTTTAGTGCTGTCACAACCGGCAATAGTAAGCGGGATCCTTTCACCGTTTTCCCTGTTCATTATGATCACGAATTGGCCGGCCAGGGCTTGCTTGGCAATTACAGGAGCAAAGACGTTAATTTCGATAATATTAAAAGGCAATGTGGTGCCCGGTTTTATGCCGCTGGCGAGAATCTTTTTGCTTAGTATCTGGTATTTTTGCGGCACAGAATGACACTCACCCAAGCCTACCTCTGTAATTGCCCCAGAGAAATAAAACAAGTATCACTAGGCTTACTATCAATAGCGGATTGACGAAGCGCTTTAGAGAAGCTGATTTTTTTGGCACAGGGAGCGCCGGCATTGGTTCTACAGGAATATCTAATACTCTATATCTGGGTATTGACACACCATTTTTCTCCCACCCTTCTAAAAACTCTTGGAGCGTTTTTAAATCACCCTCCACATCGCCGGTTTGGCGTAAAAAACGATAGTGCTCATAACTCAGCTTCATCGACGAATATTTCCTGACCAACGGCTCTAACTCTTTGAGCAAGCTGATCACGGAAGGCCTGGCTTCTGCGGGACGAGTTTTATCCTTCTGCCAATTAAAAATCCCGAAAATCATGGTCATAATAAAATCCGGTTTCCTCCCATAATAAACATCAATAAATGACTGCATCTGGCATCCCATGACGGAAAAATCTTGCGAACCATGATATTTTTTGTACAGCCTGACCACATCCAATAAGGGCGCCATCGGGTCTTGAAACCTGGCAGCATCCGCAACAAACCTGTATTTATCCGTCTGCATCAATCTTAACGTATCAATACCTATATTTTCATTTTGTACCACGCCAAAACGCACTTCCTGCTCTTTGTCCTGAGCTAAAACTGCCAAAATCTCCGGAAGCGCGCGCATAGATTCAGCTAGATGTATCCTTATATTAATGTAGGGATGCGACACTAACGCCTTCTGGACATACCCTGAAGTGATCTTGTCAATTGTAAATTCCGGCTCGGTTATGACGTTAACCGCCCTTCTGATTACTGCCGGCGAAACCTCGGAATCTTCGCGCAGGGCATTTAAATACTCTGCCAACGATGTTCGGGTTTTAATTGTTGAAGGGGCTATGGGTTCAGTAATTTTCCCCAGTGTCAAAAAAGCTTCCTGCAATTGACGCACCTGCTCAAAACCAACCAGAACCTTCCAGAATTCAGCAGAATTATGATCTGCCCCTCGGGCCATTAAACCATCCCATTGCTGATTTAGGCGCGCGACATGATCTTCAAAACCTATAGCTCCTCCTTCAATGCTTCTAAGATTAGGATTATCAAGAATTGTCGTTTTTAAACCCGGCTCAAAAGAAATCAATCCGGAACGCGCGAAAGTCTTTGCCATCCTACGGCCGGCCTGGGCAAAAGGGTCCTCGCTGCGATTCATATTTTTGTCCTGATGCAGGCTAAATGAACGAAACTTCCAGCCGAAATTATCCAACTCGGCTGCCTGAGCCGCCTTAAGCAAAACCGGCAATGAGACCACATCTTCGTTATCAAACCTCCCCTTTGGATGAGTCATAACCCCGTATAGACGCTTAATCAGGCCCCATCGGGTATGAGCGTATCTGGCAGGATGCGCCAATTTATCCTGCTCAATGGCGGAAAATGTTTTTAGCTCCACATAAAAAGAAGTCAATAAGACATTCCAGGCGTGATAAAAACAATGGGAGGTATCCGGCCTTAAGATGCCGGTGCGTTGCCCCTGAGGGATATAATCCGAACCATCCGCGAGCACCTTCCGCCAGAAATACACCGGCCGGCCCTGATCATCTACTGACAACGGTTTTACCCCGTCATCAATAGCCCAGGAAAACAGGCTGGGGTCGTGATGATTCCAGATAAAATCAACCCCGTCTTCATCAAATCGTATCATGGGAGCTCCCAAAATAATACTGGGAGAACGAGCCATGGCCTTATAATAATGGCCGATAGTCGCGACTACCTGCAATAAATTGATAGTTTTAGTTGCCTCGTCTTTATGAAGCTCCGTGGCCTTTTGCAGCATTTCATAGTCTGTGACCCGGTGGGCTCCGGGGTTGGCGGGATCAGTTACCTCTAATACCCACCCCAGGAGCTTACCAGCCTGGTTATCTTCCAGATAAGTAGATTCCATGGGATTATAGAATTCTTCATAGCCAATAAGCCCGGCAAGTTCAGAGACATTCACATTACTGGGGTCAGGCATCACCACACGATAACCTTGGTCTTTCATCAACCCTATCTGGCGGACGAACATATTTACCGTTGTTTCAATACTTTCTTGCCTGGTCAAAGGTAGTGTCAACACGGGTACAAACGGCTTCTCCGGCATTGCCTGTAGATACAAAGGCCCTTCAGGGATATCATTAGCGCCTCTGGGGACAATGCGGTTAAGCATGGCACAAACGTAAGAAAAGTTGTATTGCGCTCGTTTGGTCTGAAGGCTCAAGCCATTATATCTGTTATTGGCAAACGCGATTTTCATGGCCCGGCCGTTACTTAATATCAAACTATCATCCTTCAATTGTTTATACACAGTTTCTAATATCTGCTGCCGGATACCCGGCTTGATAACAGAGAAATATTTAGCAAATTCCTGGATCTGTTCGGGGTCCATCTGAGCGAATAACCGATATACCAATACCTTATCTTGGCGCAGATTATTAAAAAATGTATTAAGTTGATTATTTCGCCAGAGGGTTGGTAGATCTTGTGTTTGCAAAACGTCCGCTTTCATTTCGATCCCGGGCAGAGGACGAGGAAGCTCTAAGGCATGCGACCATGCCATATCATACCCATACTTTAAATATGAATAAGGCAACATTACTATAGCAATACCTATCATCACCAACCTGATCAGCCACCTCCTAGTCAGCTTAAAGGAAAACGGCTGATGGAAGAAAATACGTTTAAATAATCTATATGACAACACTGCTGCGTATGGCAGTAAAACAACTATTACTGATACCAGGCCAGCTACTATTAATACGCAGGCCGGGGTATCTATGATAACCCCTATCAGCGTGACTGATACGAGCCCGAAAACAACCAATTTGATGACCTCCCACCAGCCTGACCGCGATGCCTTTTTCTCAGGCGTAGGCGTAGTTTTTGGCCGTGCCCAATCATCGCTGAGCGGCTGAGGAACTCCTCGCGCGGCTTTCCTGTATATTTCGTAGTCAGCATCGCTAACTTTTCCGGACCGTTTAGCCTTTTCCATTCTTCTAAGGAAAGCTCTTGTATTAGCTTCAGAGAATCCTTCAAGAAGCAGATTAATGCTATGCGGCAGGCCACAGAGCGCGCCTATTTCGTGGCGCGTGATAGCGCATAACTTTTGGTCTTGCCTGACATATATCGTTATCGCGCCAGCTGGATCTATATACCAGAAGCCGCGGATATCTTGCCTGCCACTTGGAAGCCTGATCTCTTCTACAATCTTCACCTCTAATCGTTCAAATTTATCCCCCCTCACCCCCTGCGCAAGAGGCAATCGCAATATCTCGCAAATAAGATAGAAGACAGAATCTATTTCGGGAGATCTTTTATTTAATGTTCGCAGTACTTTCATGCCCTTAACCAGTATTTCTTTCTCCTCGGCGGTTACTGCCCCATCCGCTGCCGCGCTATCACTAATGGCCGGAGCAAGAAAGGCGATCTCGGTAAACTCTTGCCTGCTCTTTAAATACTCTGCGAGCGTGATGAAATTTAACAGCCCGTTTTCTTGAGGCGGATTAAAGCCGCTGCGCTGATCATAGATGGCGCACATCTTAGACTCGCTATTCAAGGCCCAACCCGCTAAACCGGCGGGCTTTTTAAAAATATAAGGCGCAGTTAGCGCTTCGCTTTTTAACTCTGCTTCCTCCGGCTCAAAACGTATAAAATTATTACCTGACCCGTACAACATTCCGTAACGAGGAGTTTTCTTGAAAAATGCTTCCGGTGTAAGCGTAATAGTATCTCCTATCATTGCGCGCTGCCACCAGGCCTTGCAGTTTTGCGCTACCTGCCGCAAGAGCGTCTCCTCCCGGGAATATGGCCAAAACAGGCGGTATTCCGGATTAAAATCTTCTGCAATGCAAAGTATACGGGAGAAACGATTATGGAAATTGGGCTTACTTGCCAATTCTAAGAATCCCTTGGCCACCACAAACCTTAACTCCCCTTCTTGTGTCTTAACCACCCCTAATAACGGTTGGCCGCTGTAGGCAGCTTGTTCTAGATTCGTGCCACTTAATAAAGAAATACTGGTACTGGCCCCAAACTTAATGTAATCGTCTTCCTTAAAACCCACATAGAGATGCCTTTGAAGCAAAATAATCTCCATCTGCGGCGAGTGGGCATCTTTAGGGTCTAAGGCCAGGCGCATACAGGGAGAACCATGATGGTTAGATATTTCCAGATTAAATACCTCTTTGATAGCATAAAATAGCGCACTATTAATTTCAGTGGGAGCTTGAGCCTGACTCTTATGAAACAAGACCTGCATCCATTGCGCAGCAGCGGGTTTTGGTGGAACAACTGGATTTGTTGGAACATTTGACTTTGCTGGAGCGACTGGTTTTGATGGAACAACATCAGCTTTATTCAAACAGGCGCTTAGATCTGCCTCGGCCTGGGAAATTTCTGCTTCACTAGTTACCGAATATTCTCTTCTCTTATTCGGCTCTACCCTGGCATCTAAAATTACGAGCACGGTATTAGCCATATTCATAGAAACCGTAATCCCTGTTTTAAAATTTTTGTTTGCCTGCAACATGGCGATGTTGGTACGATTTAATTCCAGCTCAACCTCCTGGCTTTTGCCTTCTATCTTGCAGCGCGCGTTCCACGATTTTTTATCTGCAGGCTTAATAAGTTTTATTTGGGTAACATTCGATAAGGAAGGGACGTTGGCTTTAGCCTCGGGAGCTACGGTAGCAGGTGCTGGAGCAGGTAGGGGCACTGCTGTAGGAGTGGACGGTTTTTTCTGGACAGCCATACAACGGACGAATTGGCGCTTGAAAACTCTAATGGCCTCCGGTTCGTTTTCAAAACGAATATGCACTCCGCCAATTTCAATGGCACCCTCCTTAAAAACAATAGCCGGTGGCTGAAGCATAAAGCCGCGGGCAAGCCAGGTATACCATTTAGTATCTCTGACAATAAGCTTAGTCTCTCCGGCAAACGTCACCGTAAACACCTTATTTGAACCTTGTGTTATTATTGCCACCTTTAATTCGGGAAAGAGATCAATATCCTCTTCTGCTCCTATCCAAATTTTAGTCAAGTCCTTTGCTTGAGCAAGGACTTTGGCAAGCGTGGTTGTGCCCCGGCCGTCTTCCGGGACATGGTAGATTATGGTGCCGTCTTTAAATCGGTAAGGTAGCTTGACAAGAGGAACCTCTCGGTTATTGACGGGTATTTCTCTCTCTAAGACAACACCTTGAAACGCAGGCGCTTTTAAAGTAATCTCTTCCCCTTGCAAGGGCTTAAACTTCTGCTGATACTCTCCGGGCTGCACATTGTTAACCAGATTATCGGCTATTTGGGAATCCTTCTCCTGATAGTAACGCACAATGCAAGATTCTCTTAATGCGCTATCGGCAACACTTGCTTTAAATAATTTTTTATAAGCCAACGCCAGAGCTACCAAAACAACACCCGAACCTACTAGCCAGGGAACTAAGGGAGACGTTGCCTCCCTACCTATATATCGAGGGTCTCCAAGGAAAGAAGTCAACTTAAGACTAGTTTTTACATCATAAACTCCTCCGGCCTCTTCGTCCAAAATAGCCATAACCGCTTTTTTCACTTTTTGAAGCGTAACTGCAAAATCATGCAATAAAATATCTATCCTGATCCATAATTCCGCTTCTTTGGCGTCAAATCTCAGCCGCGAGCTTAACATAGTTGCTAAATGCTGCCCCCCCGGAAGACCATTAAGTTCTTCGTAAGAAACATGGCGGCGCTCTATATAGTCAAGTGCAGCCCTATAACCGGCATACTCCTGCTCTACCCACTGGGCTGCCGCATAAAACTCGGGGTTTTTGCCGATATCCTCCAGCATAGCGCCCTCTTTAATAATTATCGCGCTCAGCAACTCTTTATATATAGAGTTGGTCTTGGACAGTGCTAGTAATTTTTCAAAAGAAACGACATTTACAAGCAACTTAACCGAGAGCCTTTCAGAGCCATCGTCAACATTTCTAACCAATACTGCCGCGTGAAGTTCCGGTACGTCATAAATGAAACCTAATCTTTCCTGCGCAAAATCGCGGAAAGCTATTACTGCCGATATTGCCGGGTCGCCTTCTTTAATCAACCTCTGCTCCGCCTCAGCAAGAAACGCCTCCAACCCCTTAGAAACATTATCTTCGCGCATCAAATCCTGCTCGGATGGCTGAGGTGGCGTTGTTATTATGTCCTGGCTGGTATTAGTCGGCGCTTGAGCTAGTAAATTTAATCCGAGCGATAAAAGCGCGACAATAACAGCGATACTCCTGCCTCTGCCGGAAGGCCGCGAAGTAAAGGCAAGCGGGAATATCTTTAGCAACTCTGTTCTTATCGCATTACGTACGTCATCCGGCAGAAAAGGTGTTTGTCCTTCGCTCAACAACATTGTAAAAATGCTGTGCAGGTTTCTATCCGCGATAATATGCCGTACTCTATTGGGATAATGTGTCTCCGGAAGGTAACTTCTTGCCGGCCCTCTCCAGACGTATAGCGACCTCCCTGATGGTTGCGACCAATCTATCTGTATCCTGCCTCTTGCCCTCCATGATCCATCGTCTACGCTGAATCTGCCTGCAGAACCGGAAGCGATAACTGCATCGTTTAAGATTCTATTAAGTTGCTCTATTTTAAGCTCGTGCCGGGAAAGCTCTTCAAAGATAACGGGGTAGCGCTGACCGATAGTCATCGCTAAAGATACACAGGCCACTGCGGGTAGTTTGGCCCCCACCAGCCACGGAAGGCAAGCCAAAACTAGGATTACCCCGCAGCAGCCCATGATTATTAATATTGTGGTTATTAAAAAAGCGGCCGCTGTGGCGGATTTTGCTCCCACCAGCCACGGAAGGCAAGCAAATCCCTTTTCAGAGTTCCGCAGCGGCCGAAGTAAAGAAAGCGCTTTCTTTCTCGGGAAAATAAAAAATCCTTCTGCCTCATGTATACCCATCTTACGCACCATCAGCATTTCCGAAAGCGCAGTATATTCTCCCCGATTAGCAATAGGATAATCTATCGGCTTATGAATTAAGCGCGGTTCAAAAGAAAAAACTTTCTGTGTTTGAGATAATGCTCCGATGCTCTTGAAAGCCTCTTGCTTCATATATTCGCCGTCTCTGATATTGAAAGTTACCCATAAGCTGCCTCCCGGCTTTAATATCGCCAGCCCGCTAGTAATAAGGGACGGACACATAGTATTGTTGACGAAAACAAAATCCTGCGAATCCGGCTTAATCCCAAGCGCCTGTAACTCATTTAGCCTTGTAGCATCAGCATACATAACCCGCCGAGGATCTCTTGCCTCTCTATCCACGCAATTATCCACGCTAAGCACCTCTGCCTCTATCCCAAACTGGCTAAATACGCGCTTGAGTCCCTGCGCAAAATGCCCCTCTCCGCCAGAGGCAAGGTCAACTGCCTTAACTACCCGCTTACCCACGCAGTATTGCCGCATTAAACTTAAAAACGTTTCTTCCCTATCTACATTTGAATATGCCGCAGGCGCGGCTGGAATTTCCTCCCGCGCCTCTTCGTTGAAGGCGGTGTGAAAGGAAGAAGGCGATACTCTACTTACACCCGCCGCAGGGGCAGCCGGCGCGGCGGCGGCATTGGCCTGCGCGGGGAGCCCAGATGCCGTGGTAGCTTGCTCAGCTGTAAGAATAATAGTCCCATTAA
>JAPLLP010000188.1:0-1207 GCA_026387515.1 Candidatus Omnitrophota bacterium
GATCTCTTCAAGGACGCTTCTATTCATCTCCTCCTCTTTAAATGTCCCGACCTCATCAATAAGGTAATCTGCCAAAGCCCATAAAGTTTTTTCGAGGTCCGCCGGCGCATCGGTATCTTTTAAAAGGTTAAAGGCGAGGCCCGCAAGAAAGGTTGAATTATGGGCCGCGATCTTATAATTTTTATCGGCTGTTTTGAGCGTTTCCGATACTTTTCCGTCCGCAAGATCCTTTGAAAACCTCTCCAATATTTCCGGTGGCAGCTCATCTACCTTGATAAAATCGCCCTTTTTAACGATGTCTTCATTCTCCTGTACGAGCTTGAAGGTGGCGGCGCGCGCGGTCAGGTGGACGACATTCTGCTTTGGATAGCAGATGCATAAAGATGCCAAGCTCTTCCAGGCTGATGCCGGCCTCGAGCTCCACCGACCCTATATCTAAAGCGACGAAGTCTTCGATAAATTTCACCATGAGCCTGCTTTCAGGCTCTATCTTCTCTCCGTTTATCAGCAGCATATCAGCCGACTTTGCCAGTACGATCGATTGCCTGCTCTCCTCTAAAATAGCGCGCAATTCCGTATAAACGCCGGCGCTCTTCTCCCTGACCATGGGATGCTCAAATTTATACATCCTCGCCAGCGATGCAAGCTGCGCGAGGCTCTTTGCAAGGCGTTTATATGTCTTTGTCATAGCCATCTTAAAGTTAAGTATGCCCCCCTTATCATTATAAGTCAAGGGCTCTTCTTGTTTTTGGTCAGTAAAAAGGGGCCAGACCCATTTAGGTTATAAATGGATCGGACCCCTTTGCCGCAACAAACCATCCTTGCCTTATTTCTTTACCGCCTTGTCCGCTTTGTGGATCTTCTTGCCGGATTTTTTTACCTTTGGCGCTACAGGCGCTGCCGCAGGCTTCTTATCAGCTTCCGGTTTGGCCTTCTCGACCGCTTTCTCCTGAACGGCTGGCGCAGCAACAGGCGCCTGTTCGGCGAAACAGACAGAGCTTAATAACAACGCTGAAAATAATAAAACTAACGACTTTTTCATATATCTCCTTTGGTTTTTTAGTTAAATGAAATAAATTTAAAAGAACGCTTTCAGTGGAAATGCGGGCGGGGAATTTTCATGTGTCCCAAGGTACCCTATAAGGAATTGCTGCGGCAGCAATACAAATGCAAAAGATATGATGAATAGGGCAAAGAAAACCGGAAA
>JAPLLP010000188.1:1253-8717 GCA_026387515.1 Candidatus Omnitrophota bacterium
GAAATCCTTCTCATTATTCATGGTCTCTGCGGCAATATTATTGAGACAGAAACACAAAGATAAGATCAGCGTGCATATCAGAGAAACAAATACTAATTTTGATCTCATAACCTTCACCGGAACCCTTCTCTCGCCATGCCTCTCACTAGACCCCCGGGGTCTAGTGAAGGTATGCCTATCTTTCCTGGCGCTTTCGCTGGGATTGATGCTTTCTGCGGACTTTATCGAATACTTCCTTATTGATCGCCTGCCGGTCTACCGGTTTGCCCTCGGCTTTAAGTTTTTTAACCATAGCCTGTACCATCTTGCGCTTCAATATCTTCTGGCCGGATACGCTCTTTGACCTCTTTCCGAACCCGCACCAATCTTTGTAAATTCCCATTGTAAACCTCCCGTGATGACGTTATGCCATATTGTAGGGACTTCCGCTATTCCTAAAACCTAATTATAACACACGAAACAAAAAATCCCAGCGTTATTACGCAGCGGGGGATATTTTGTTGATTACGGCGACAATGGGGAGTTTTGTTGATTATGGATCGCAATGCCGCTATTTGGCGGCTACAGACCTCTCTTTTTCCAGGATAGTCTCTCGGTGAATAGCAATAACCAAAATTGTGCAGATAACCACTGACGAAGCCACCGTACCAAAATTGATCCCACCCTTACTAATGGGCTTTGTAAGGAGGTCCCCGAATGTGGCTCCGAACGGCCTTGTTAAAACAAACGCCACCCAGAATAGCAATATGCCCGAGATCTTTGTAAAGAAGTGCAGCAAGGCTACGATTATCAATATGGCTGATATAAGGATAGCGCCGTTCATAAATCCCAGCCCCAGGTTATCAGCGATAAAATCTCCCGCCGCCGTTCCCAGCGTATTTGCGATCAAAAAAGCCGCCCAATAAAATATTTCAGTCGTCGGCCTGGTTATGTACTCCACATTTATCGACCTCTCTTTTATGTACCAGATCGCAAGAATTATCAGCAATGCCGCTGTCAGTATAGCCGACCCTGTAGCATAACCAAGCCCCAGAGTGCGGTCTATAAAATCAGATATTGCGGTGCCCGCTATAGCCGATGCAGTGAAGGTAAGCCAGTAAACCAATGGGTGGTAGCCTTTCAAAAAAAGTTTTATCGCGAGCAATATCAGGAATATGCTCATGAATATAGCTATGGTAGCACCATAGCCTATATTTAAGGTCATAGAGAACATATCCGCCCCGGTCTCTCCCAATGTCGTCGACACTATTTTTATTACCCAATATAGGAAGATAATGTGCGGGACCCTGTTTTTAATCGCCGTATCCATGCGGGGAAAGATCCTTATAATTTTAGAAAACCTGGCTGCCGAGCAAAGGTTTGTTGGTCTTTATCTTACCATAGCTTAATCCCGGGGGCAAAGATTCAATATTAACCGATTCCTTATTCTCCCGATTTTTTTGCTTATGCCGGTAATCTTTAACAAATTATACGCTTAAAATAATATAGTATAAGCTGTATTCTGAGGGACGACGGGGAAGGATTACCCGAATGCATATTTCTTTATATATCAGCGAATTACAAAAGTCGAGAATGAAACTGTGCCGGAAGTGTGCCATTCTATATAATTTGAATATCTTGCGATCCTTTAGAAGCTATACTTCAAAGTCACGCTTCCGTAATGTTCATAATAATCCGACTTCAGAAGCAGGTCGTAACCGAGGTCCAGCGAGATATTGTTCTTTGTGGCTATAGCGACTCTTGTACCAAGGTCATATCCTGACCTTGCCGGTGTGAAACTATTTGTGCCGAATGCGGTCCCACCGCCTGCGAAACTTGATGCGATCGCTTGCTTGTCTCCGACCCAGTCATATAGCCATTTTGCGTGAAAATCAGGAAGTATATTAAGGCTCTTCAATATCAGCGGATATGCTATCTTTGCACCAATACCCGTCAGGCACATATCATAGTCTTGGGGCTTGACGCTTAAATTAAGCGAATCGGCTCCTGTCTCGGTGTAGCTATCAGTATGAAGATGCATATAATTCACAGAGGCAAGAGGCGTAAAGCGTATCTTCTTATAAAATAAAGAATATCCGCCTTCAAAATATCCGGAATACTGCTGGCCGCCGTAATCAGAATTTGCAGTACGCTGTATTGTGGTGCCCGCTGAAACCTGGCGGGAGCCATTGTACGTGTTATACATAAATGTGAACGCAGTATCTAGATAAAATGGATATCTGTCATTATCGTAAGTGCAATATACTGTGCCAGGGATGCTGTCGATATCTGTCTTGCCGGAATTGTCTTTTGAACGGACAAAGGTCTGGCCGTAACCGCTTCCTATGCCCATGCGAATAGAGTCATTACAGAAAGGAATATCCACTCCTCCCGAGACACCCCAGCTGGTAGCATTATAGCCGTTACTGTATCCACGCGCATCCTGATGGGCATAGTCGCCTATGCCTTGCGCCCAGACGCCTAATCTTTTAAAATAATCATCTCCTGTAGAGATGCCGCTATCGGAGCCGAATGCGCGCGTATTGTCAAAATGTATCGTCATTGTATCGATGACCTGATTCATCATCGATATGGCCGACTGAAAGATAGAATTATCTTCTATTGGAGACATGGTGTTTAGTGAAGCTGCTACCTGGTCAGAAGTAGAGGCGAAAAGGGCGTCTAGGACCGTGGTCATATCAGATGAAGGATTAGTGATGTTATCCAGAACATTACCCACTGCTGTAGCATTGGGATTAGTCGCGACACTGGCAAATGTGGTTGAGGAGCTGGTCGCGGTGAGGACGAAGCTACCGCCTAGATATGAGGCGAGAAAACTAACAAATGGACTGCTTGAATTTATATGGTCAGGTAATCCCGTGTCGCCAGTTGCGATCGTGAGAACTGTGTTATTGGGTATACGACCGCCAACGGTAACATTGACGGTGCTGTCGGCTACGAATGAAGTATTGATCAGTCCGGTAATAATCCTGCCATAGTCGGTAGCAGAATTTGCGGTAAGGTTTAATGTTGCACCTGTGTTCTGTTGATAAGCGCCTACATCAAGAAGGGTTGTGCCGATAGTTAAGATAGCATTGTTATGGATTACCGTATGATAGCCAAGAGCGCTGGGATTTGCCGCTACTATAGTACCTGCATTAATCTCCATAATTCCAGAGAATGTATTTGTGCCTGAAAGAGTAAGCGTGCCGCTGCCTTCTTTGGTGATGCCCAACGTATTTGCGCCGCTGTCCGTAATAAGCCCTGAAAAGCTAGTTGAGGTGTTGTTCCCGCCCGTAGTCAATACCTTATCAGCTCCACCTGTGTTATCCACCGTGCCGCTTCCTGCAAGCGACCCGATTGTTCCCTTCCCGCCATGAGCTTGCCGGCGTTGACTGTCATAGCTCCGGTGTAGGTGTTGAGGCCTTCTAGGGTCAAAACGTTAGCGTCTTGCTTGATGAAATTACCGGTTCCAGAGATATCAACGTTCGAGGGAGTATCAATGCTGCGGTTAATTATCAACGTGGCATTGTTAACGAGATTGCTAGTTGTTGGCGTCGGTTAGAGTAAGCGTGCCTGCGCCGGACTTGATCAGGCCAGCTGCGCCAATGATTTGCAGACTGATTGTAGCCGTGCCCGTGCCCAGATCGTCGACGGTGATGACGGGCGTTCCTACTCCTCCAGTATTATCAAGGGTTATATTTTTTGCTAAATCGCTTTTCAGGGTCCAGCCATGGTTACTGATTGTTGTATCCCCAAAAATAATTTTGCCGATGGTGATGCCGGCGCCGCCGGAGCCGCTCAGGTCCATGCTCACGGTTGTGTCCGCTACGAGGTTGACCTGACTAAAATCCGCTGTCTTTCCCGCCCCGTATGCGATTTTTCCGTCAACCCAGCTTACTTGCTTACCCCAAACGTCGCTGCCCGTATTCCATGTGCCATTGTTATCAGGAATTTCCCCGGCAAACGCGGGCGCTGTAACCGCCGAGACTATTGCAAATACCATAATTGTAGAGAAAATTTTCTTCACCGGGCTACTCCTTTTTTTGTTACCGCAATCACAAATATATAAATTTAATTTGTTAAGAGTATACCATCCATTAGTAACCAAGGCAAATTTTAATCTTATTCTTCACCTTTTTGTTGTAAATCGTTGTTTTACAGCGAATTTCTACAGGAATTAAAGGGAAACAATACTTAATTATTCTGATGATTGATAATTAAATATTGTGTCCCCGGAATTACGGACCATACAACCTGAACACTATCCTGTATAATTTCTTAATAAAGCACATTAGATAAAAAAGCACATTGTTTTTGCATTGTGTAAATAGGCCATCTGTCTCGTGTATGGGGCAATTAACTAAAAATCCTATTGAAACAGCGAAATCACAGCAAAGACGTTCTTTCCTAGGGATCTTAGATAGGATCTCTTTTTCGCATTTACGTGCATCATTTGATTCTACTAGGCTAATTGCTTTTGAGATAAACCTATCCTTATCCTGTCTATACCCATGAAGGACTATCGCCTTATTATTCTCAATATCACCTAATAATGAGTAGATATGGCTAAATTTAAATAATTTTGTTTTAAAATATTTCTGCGTTTTCTTTATATATTGAAACGTAGAAACGTCAAAATACTTCTCCCTGTATTTCTGCGAAACGGCCTTAGATAAATCCTTGGAATAGCAAGCGCCTCCGTTTATGTGTTCTAAAACAAAGGTTCCGATTTTTATAAAATACTTATTTGGCATTCTCAAACCCATTATCAGTACACCCGGATGATTTCGCCATTCGGCTTCAAGGAGGTCAACCCAATTTAACATCACGGGGATCATATCGGATTCAAACCACAAAACAAATCCCCCATCTTTTTCATAATGTCCATTTACATAATCCATTATTTCCCAAAAAAATGCATCCGGCCCTTCCGGATAAGAATCAATGGCCGTCAAAGGCTGGTATTGCTTTGAGGGAGCAATACCAGAAAATATATCCAAAAGCTCCGTGCTCGGCTCGATAAATTTCTTATTACATAAAAGAAACTCATAATTAGAATTGTTCATGCTATGCCTTCTCAAAAAATTACCTATCTTCGAAAATCTTTCAATTTCTTCTCGGCTAATATATGGAATGACAATAATGTGCTTCATACTAGTTTTCTTATCCTTTTGGAGAATGCCACGACACTCCTTCCGTGAACCTTTAGCTGGGGGGCGACCCCTACTTCGCAATCAACTTGCAAACCACAAGATGCTTCGTAGCGGTTGCGAGGGCCATTCTACTTAGTTTGAAGGATCTTGGCTATGTTAGAAATCTTTGCTTATTTTTCTCTTCCGGAGGATTTCTTCAGCAATTCAAGTAGTTGAGATTTAACTTTATAATTTAACGATTCCATTTTGTGTACGTCGTTCCAGGCTTTGTCAAATTCGTTTTTGTAATAATAAGCGATTGCACGGTTACCGTAGGCCATGGCAAAATCAGGGGTTAGTTGAATGGCTTTTGTAAAATCAAGAACGGCCTGATGGTAGTCCCTTTTGCTGCTATATACATTTCCCCGGTTATTGTAAGCTTCGGCATAATCCGGCTTTAGCTGAATGGCCTTATTGTAATCTGAGATGGCTTGGTCATAGTTACCTTTTTCCTTGTGGGCAATTCCCAGGCCATTATAGGCTTCGGCATAATCCGGCTTTATCTGAATGGCCTTATTGTAATCTGAGATGGCTTGGTCATAGTTGTCTTTGCTACGATAAGCATTCCCCCGGTTATTGTAGGCTTGGGCATAATCCGGCTTTATCTGAATGACTTTATCGAAATCGGCTATAGCCTGGTCATCGTTACCTTTGCCGGCGTTGACGCTCCCCCGGTTATTGTAGGCTTGGGCATAATCCGGCGTTATCTGGATGGCTTTATTCCAATCTGATATAGCCTGATCATGGTTGCCTTTATTTTCATAGAGAATCCCGCGGTTGTTATAAGCTTTTGTGCTGTCCGGCGCAAGCTTTATCGTCCTGTCATAAAAGGCAAGTGGCTCTTTCCAGTAATAATTCTGTTTTATCGTCAGGGCTGTATAGAATAAAAGATAGACTATTGTCAGGGTAAGCCCCAGAGCTTTATGTCTTTTGTCGTTATAAAGAATGATTAGAAGATAGGCGATCAATATGAAGAACCCTATGGACGGCAGGTACAAAAAGTGTTCGGACATGTACGCGTTAATCTTATACAGATTGGATACTGGAAATAGCGCCAGGAAGAACAAGCCTATTGAGAAGAGGATAACTTTATTGTTCCTCTTCAGGTAGGCAAAGGTAAGAATGGTGATAGTTATTATAATGCCTATGAGAACACTTGGGTCTGTAAATCCAAATAACTTGGTTCCGTAGTCCATGTGAAGGGAGAATGGCAGGAAGAGAAGCCTGATATAGCTTAGTATGGCTACAAAAAAACCCGGGAGTCTGCCAAACATCGTATCAGAGTCGAACTGCGGGGATAGCGATATGGACTTAAGATATGTGAGCCTGATAGCTGTATAGATAGCTAGTATACCCAGTAAAGACAAGAATTCTACTACTTTTATCTTCTTCCTGAAGACAAAATGGTAGAATAACAACAATAGGGGCAGTATCATGCTCATCTCTTTTGAGAGGAGGGCAAGGGTGTAGGTAAATAAGAGTAAAATATAGCTTGGTATGCTTATACTGTCCCGGTCTACCTGTTTTATGTAGATTATGAAGCATAGAAGCATGAAGAATACAGAAAGAGAATCCGCTCTTCCAGAGATATAGCTGACCGCCTCGGTATGTATCGGATGGACTACAAATAATGCGGATGCCAGGAAGGAGAGCTTATTATCTTTATAGAGGATATTGACCAGCCAATAGATGCATAGCGCTACAAGTATATGAAGAAGCGTATTAGTGATATGGTATCCGACTACATTAAACTTCCATATGGCGTAGTCTAAGGCATAGGTGACTATCTGGAGGGGACGGTAGAAATAAGTAGCCTCGCATCCTTCAGCGAATATTTTCGTCTTAAAAAAGATTTCTATCCCGGGTAGGTTTCTTATAAACACGTTGTTTTTTATTAAAAGTTCATCATCCCATACAAACTTGCCGCTTAATGAACTGGCATAAGCGATACATCCTAGAATAATTATTAAAGCAATAGATATGAATAAAACTTTCTTATTTTGGGATATTTTTGGACTAGTGTCGAGGGATATTTTCTTATTATCTTTATAATTGCTACACGCTAATAACCTCTTTATCTTCCTTTCCGGGATATTAAGCTCTTTGGCGATCCGTGCGGGTGATTTTCGGTTAATGTTTTCCAGTATATATTTCTTTTGCTCCTGTTTCATTATACCTTTCCCTTTTTGATATTATACCATGTTTATAAATCATAATCCCGCATAGTTAACGCAGGGCTGGGTTTTTGGTGGTGGCAGAAAAGGTAAATCAAGGAACGTTTTTAAGGATT
>JAPLLP010000150.1 GCA_026387515.1 Candidatus Omnitrophota bacterium
AAAGAGGAGCTTCAGCAGAACCTATAACTTTCGCTTTCAATTGAAGTTTTAACTGATCAAGGCTTGATTCTGTGATCACGCAAAGGTCGTCATCTATAACCATCTTTTGCGATACGATTGGCCTGCGCGAAGGTATTAATGGCTCCCTTTTTTCAGGAACGATCCAAGCATCGATAGACCAGCTATCATAAAATGGAGTCATAAGGCCACGAGGATCTACAAGAGGAAATTCGGTGCCATCCGGAACGCCCAAGGCTGTCCAATTTCTATGAGTGAGATTGATCTGGGTCAACGAAAAAGACCGAGGAATGAACGCCTCGTTTCTGGGATCATATTGGCATCCAACCCAGTAGGGCCAGATCCAATCAAGATTATGCTGGATGGCTAAGCTGTTTATTAAACCACGGGCGTGCATGATAGCGCCCGAACGCAAAAGCTCCATCGGAGCTGCCACCTCTGAGGGCTGCGCAAAATTCTGCAATTGAGAAAGGACCTTAATGGGGTCTAAGAACCCCTGCTTACGCGCGGCATCGCTTACTAAAAATCTCCACGGGAACCATCTCCACCACATAAAATAGACTCCCGCTTTCAATAAGGTCCTAAAGACCCACCATTTAAAGCAAATAAAGGCAAAAACAGATGTCAGCATTGTGGCGATAATTAATGCCGGCCAAACAGCTCCCGGATAGACATTGAGAATGCTTTGGTTTGTTAAAACATTGATTAATAAAGCCAAAGTATTAGCCAGAGTGTACCGGCCAAACTCGGCGTATGATAATTTGCCGTTATTAAATATCCAATACTTATAAAGCAAATATCCGATGGTGCCCGCGCATATAAAAGAGATCCCTTTGGATACGCTGAAAGGCAGAAAATGAAACAAGACATAATAAATACTAAAGTCTGTCGCGGTGACAATAGTCCCAGCAACTAAAAACCGGATTATTTCTTTTTTAGTATTCATATTAGTTTGTTAAAAATAGCTTCCCCGACCTGATGATCTCTCAGAATTTTCTTGCCGATACACGGACCGTCCTGCCTTGCGTAGCGTAATCCACCTCTATTAATCCAAATCGCGGAGCAAATCCATCTGCCCACTCATAATTATCCAACAACGACCAATAAAGATAGCCGATCACGTGAGCCCCTTCCTTCATCGCAAGTGCTACGGCCTTGAGATGATCTACGATAAACTCCGAACGTTCGGTATCATCATCCGTGCAAATACCGTTCTCAGAAATTAGAATGGGTAGTTTGTACCTTGAAAAGACTTTAATAAGCTTATGCAGTCCTTGAGGATAAATTTCCCAACCGAGGCTATTTCTTCTGCCTCGAGGTTTTTCTAAAACGCCCGCGCCACCTAACATGTCAGACAGTAAAAACCCGCGATTGCGGACATAATCCCGCGTATAATAATTTAAACCGATAAAATCGAGCGTTCTTGCTTTAAGCAGCCGCATACTAAAAACCCCAAAAACTTTTGCTCTTCCCAGAATTAAGGCCTGAACAAATAAATGATTGATCACCTGATCTCTTAATCCCGCAGAAATCCGATCCCACAAAGAAAGTTCTGAGCAAGGCGCAAATATGAGCACTTGTTGAGCTATCCCGACCATAGGCTCCTTCCAACCTTTTTGGACATAAACTTCTTTAATTTTTCCATAGGCCAGGACGTGGGCTTTGGCTAAATTTTGTAGGACTTCGAACGCTTTTTTTATTGACTTCCCACTCGGCGGCCACTCGCCGCTCATATAACTTTTATACGTATACACGGCGGGTTCAGTCAACGTCATCCAATAATGCACATCGCAGCCTAGAGCTTCGATCGCTTTCTGGACGTATCTAGCGAACAGTTCCGACGTCTTCTGCGAAGCCCATCCACCCTGACGTGCCAACCATAAAGGTAGCGTAAAATGATACAGCGTTACAATAGGCTCCATGCCTTTTGATCTGAGCGAGCGAATAACCTGCGCGTAATGATCAAGGGCTAAACCATCCCATTGACCTTCTTGAGGTTCTATGCGGCTCCATTCAATAGAGAAACGGTGGGCATTATGACTTAAAGTCTGGGCGAGGCTGGAATCATCTTCAAAACGATTCCAATGATCACAAGCCTGGCCCGAACGCGCTTGAGGGGCCCGGGATTGTTCCCACTCCCACCAATCATTATTGGTATTGTTCCCCTCGACCTGATGAGAGGAA
>JAPLLP010000059.1:0-691 GCA_026387515.1 Candidatus Omnitrophota bacterium
AGGGGCGTTATGAGATTATTACCTTTGAAAATGCCTTTCACGGACGCACCCTTGCGGCGCTGGCAGCAACCGGACAGAAAAAATACCTGGAAGGTTTTGCCCCTTTACCTGAGGGGTTTCACCAGGTCAAATTTAATGATATTGCGCAGGTTAAAAGCGCTATCAACGATAAAACGGTGGGGATATTGCTGGAATTGGTCCAGGGGGAAGGCGGGATCAATATCGCGGATAAGGCTTTTGTCCTGGAATTAAGGAAGATTTGTGATGAGAGAAAGTTGTTGTTGATTATTGATGAGGTGCAGACCGGTATCGGCAGGACAGGGAAATTTTTCGCCTTCCAGCATTACGGCATAACTCCTGACGTAATGACTTTGGCTAAGGCTTTAGGCGGCGGCCTGCCTATCGGAGCGATGGTAGTAAAAAAAGAGATCTCCGATACCTTGGGCCCGGGAATGCACGCTTCTACATTCGGCGGCGGTCCGGTGATTGC
Source organism: Candidatus Omnitrophota bacterium (assembly GCA_026387515.1). The sequence continues at coordinate 491 of JAPLLP010000059.1, forward strand.
CAATACCGCCCTGGCAGTGCTTGAGGCTGTCCAGAAAGAAAAACTGCTGGAAAATGCGCAGGCTTTAGGTGTGTATCTTTTGGATCAACTGGCGCTCTTAAAGAATCAATATCCGGCCATAAAAGAGGTAAGGGGCCTGGGTTTGATGGCGGGGTTGGAGTTGAGCGTGCCCGGGAAACTGATTGTGGATAAATGCCTGGG
>JAPLLP010000059.1:781-1149 GCA_026387515.1 Candidatus Omnitrophota bacterium
CGCAACCGTATAAAAATATGACACCCCGCGCTAAGCGGCTACCTGGCCCAAATAGGATTTGGGCCAGTGTCCCCCGCGGGGGAATTTGCGCGGGTGTCCATTTACTATGAAAAAAGACCTTATTTCGATTAAAGATTTGAGTTCTCGGGAAATAAAGGAGATATTCGTCCTTACTGATCAGCTTAAAAAGAATAAAGCGAAGTTTGGCAGCGCGCTCAAGGGTAAGGTCCTAGCGCTCATATTTCAGAAACCTTCCAACCGCACGCGCGTCTCCTTTGAGGTGGGCATGTATCAGTTGGGAGGCATTTCTATATACCTGGGGCCGGGAGAAATAAACCTGGGGGTAAGAGAATCCATAAGTGATGTGG
>JAPLLP010000059.1:1175-1952 GCA_026387515.1 Candidatus Omnitrophota bacterium
TTACGTGAACGGGATCGTGTTAAGGACATTTGAGCATAAGAATGTGCTGGAGATGGCCCGGGAGGCATCAATACCGGTGATAAACGGGCTATCGGATTTTTCCCATCCCTGTCAGGCCTTGGCAGATTTATATACTATAAAAGAAAAATTCAAGGCCTTTAAGGGTAAAACCTTGGCTTATGTGGGAGACGGGAACAATGTCTGTAATTCGTTGCTCTTTGCCGGAGCTAAAGTCGGTTTGAATATGAAAGTAGCAACGCCAAAGGGATACGGGCCGGATCCCCAGGTAATGAAAGAGGCTAAAGAGGCCGCCTCGGCTAATAAATCCAGCATAATGTTATTGGATAATGCCCGGGACGCAGCCATAGACGCAGACGTCCTTTACACCGATGTATGGGTGAGTATGGGGCAGGAGGCGGAGGCTGAGGAGAGGAAGAAGGCATTCAAAGATTTCCAGATTAATCAAGAATTACTGGGTTTGGCCCATAAAGGCGCCCTGGTGATGCATTGCCTTCCCGCGCACCGCGGAGAAGAAATATCCGGGGAGGTTATTGACAGCAAGAACTCCGTGGTCTTTGACCAGGCAGAAAACCGGATGCACGTGCAGAAGGCCATACTTAAGATCTTGTTGAAATAATGAAGCAAGGCGCGGTTACCCTGATGGAACTTATTATTGTAATCGTTATCATAACCGTGTTGAGCAGTATTGCCTGGCCAAATTACACCAAGGCCAGGATAAGGGTAGAGCATATAGAGGCGTTTTCGATACTTCTTCTA
>JAPLLP010000059.1:1975-4522 GCA_026387515.1 Candidatus Omnitrophota bacterium
TACCCGTTGTCGGGTACAGGCAGTGTTTCGGATGCGGATTTGATTAATAATAATCTCAGGGTTCACTTGCCTGTGGCTGGGACCCGCAATTGGGATTATGCGGTCTATGATTCGGGTTGCGTCCAGGTTACCCGCAGAAATGATTTTACAAGGAAATGGTATTTGGCTATCACCAGCTTTACGCCTACGAGTATCATTCCCTGTAATTAAGCAAAGGATATTTATATGAAAAAAGTAGTGTTGGCATATTCAGGGGGTCTTGATACCTCTTGTATTGTGAGATGGCTTAAAGAGCGGGATTTCGAGGTGATCTGTTTTGTCGCTGACTTGGGGCAGGGGTTGGGGAGGGGCGAGGATTTTGCGGCTATCGAGGCCCGGGCCTTGTCTGCGGGCGCCTCAAAGGTCTACGTTAAGGATATCCAGAATGAATTCTTACAGGATTTTGTCCTGCCTGCGCTTAAGGCGGGAGCCATATACGAAGGCAAATATCTTTTGGCCACTGCTTTAGGCAGGCCTTTGATTGCTAAATACCTGGTGCAGATCGCCCACAAGGAGAAGGCCGACGCCATCGCTCATGGCTGTACCGGAAAAGGTAACGACCAGGTGCGTTTTGAGGTGACCGCCAACATACTGGACCCCAAATTGGAGATCATCGCTCCGGTCAGGGTTTGGGAATTTAAATCCCGCGAAGAAGAGATAGAATATGCCCAGATGTTTAATATACCCATTGATGTGACCAAAAAGAAGCCTTATAGCATTGACAGGAATATCTGGGGCATAAGCATAGAAGCCGGAATTTTAGAGAATCTGGAGCAAGAGCCTCCCGAGGATGTTTATTTGATCACTAAAAGCCCGAGTCATATATCCAGTTACCCTAAATATATTGAGGTATCTTTTGAAAAAGGCCAGCCGCAAAAGATAGACGGCAAAAAATATTCCTTTAAGAATCTCATTAATCTCCTTAATGAAATCGGGGGAACCTATGGGGTGGGTAGGAGCGATTTGGTGGAAAATAGGCTGGTGGGGATCAAGTCACGGGAGATTTACGAAGCTCCGGCAGCCACCATATTGCATACTGCGCATCGGGAATTGGAGTGCCTGGTTTTGGATAGAGAACTGGCGCATTTTAAAGAGATCATCTCTTTAAAATATTCAGAGTTGGTCTATAACGGCTTATGGTTTTCACCCTTAAAAGAGGCGCTGGACGGCTTTGTAAATTCCACTCAAGAATGCGTAACCGGGATGATCAAGCTTAAGCTATTTAAGGGCAACTGCGTGGCGGTAAGCAGAAGTTCTCCTTACTCGTTGTACAAAAAAGAGCTGAGCACTTATGGCAAGGAAGATAAGTTTGATCAAAAACTCGCAGAGGGCTTCATAAAAATATGGGGAATGCCGTATAGGAGATAAAGATGACTAAGAAACTTTGGGGTTCGCGATTTCCCAAAAAAACCAACAGCCTTACCGACAGGTTTACTTCCAGTATATCTTTTGACCACCGGCTGGCAAAATACGATATCCTAGGCAGTATCGCTCACGCCAGAATGCTGGCTAAAACCAGGATCATACCGGTTAAAGAGGCGAAGGTTATTGTCAGGGGGTTGTCCGCGATTTTAAAGGAGTTGGAGAACGGCAGGTTTAAATTTGACCCTAGATCAGAAGACATCCATTCTAATATACAGGAATTATTGTTTAAGAAAGTCGGCCCGGCAGCGGAAAAACTGCATACTGCCCGCTCCCGGAATGACCAGATCGCCCTGGATATTAAGATGTATCTTAAGGAGCAGGTAAAAGATTTTTCTGAGCTGATCACTTTTTTAGAGAAGGCGATATTGAAATTCGCCAAGGCAAATTCCAAGATCATCATTCCCGGATACACGCATCTGCAGGTTGCCCAGTGCGTGCTACTGGCGCATCATTTGTTGGCTTATGTCGAGGCGCTCGAGAGGGACAAGGAAAGGCTGCTGGATGTTGCCAAGCGCATGGATTTTATGCCGTTGGGGGCCTGCGCCCTTTCCGGAACGGGCCTACCTATTGACAGGGAATTTGTCAAGAGGCAGCTTGGTTTTAAGAACCTTACCCGCAATAGTATTGATAGCGTAAGCGACCGGGATTTTATCATTGAAATACTGGCGTCTCTAGCGATACTCTCGATACATCTCTCCAGGATCGCCGAAGACCTGATCCTCTGGTCTACCAGGGAGTTCAATTTTATTGATATTGATTTCTCTTTCTGTACCGGTTCCAGCATCATGCCGCATAAGAAGAATCCCGATGTCCTGGAATTGATAAGGGGGTCAGTGGGTAAGGTCCACGGAAGCCTATCCAGCATCCTGATGTTGATGAAGGGGTTGCCGCTATCTTATAACCGGGATCTGCAACTGGATAAACCTCCGCTATTTGAAGCTATTGATACGATGAAAGACGTATTAGAGATATTCATGGCTGTTTTTGGGAATATCGTTATCGAGAAAGAGGCGATTGCCGCCAGGGTCACGGACGAATCTTTATTTTCCGTAGATATAGTCGAGTACTTGATCAAGAAAGGCG
>JAPLLP010000140.1 GCA_026387515.1 Candidatus Omnitrophota bacterium
CCTCTTGGCCGCCGGGAGCATTACTTTTCCCTGTCCCGCAAACCAGGGATGAAACGCCAGGCTCATCTTACCATTGCCTTGAATATTTACTTCCATTGCTAACCTATTGCCTTTTAAACGGTAGGTAATAGTAATCTCAAATTGCCCGAAATATCGTTCAATCGCCGGATAATTATTGCTTTCAAAAACACAACTTAGATACGCCCCGCGCTTATCTTTACCTGAAGCCTTCACCTTCCACACGACCTTGCGCACAATACCATGGCGCGTAACCACCCCCATTTTTGTTTCAGCATCAAAGGTCATTAACTCTCGTAAAGATGGCTCATTATTCCATAACCGGGCGAGGTCAGGGCCACCATCGGCTATAGGGGCCATTACTAAACGATTTGCCCAGGGGGCCAGCCAAGGAGCGCCATTTTCATGTAAAATATTCGTTAGGACACCATCTATCTTCACCCACATTTCTTTGAGCGTATTACCGCCAGCTACGTCAATCACAACCCTAGTCCCTGCTTCTTGGTCGTGCAACGTATATACGCCAGCCGGCGCGCCAACAAAGGGAACCGCTTCCTCCCTCCCCGCCGGATGGGATTTGCTGCCGGCGCCCTCCTCAACTATCTCATCAATCGCCTCTAACCATCTGGCTGTAGCTTCGGGCCCCACTCCTCCTTTTATGGCCCGCGGGTCGACTCTTGCCTGATCTTCATCTACCGCAATACAAACAATACCCAGCTCAAGCAATGGAACATCCTGGCCTCTGGGGCAAAATTCATCTGCGATATATACGACCTCTTCGGGCCTGAGCCCCTTTTCTCGCATATGCCTGCGTATGGGCACGGTCTTATTTGAGCCAAATATCCGCGGGTAATCGGGATGCCAACTCTTTAATAAACTGCGTTCTTAAATCTTCGCTCTTATCCAAGGCATACTTGGCAGAAGGGATTTCCGAAATCCTGGCATAAACGAGGCCCACCCCCTCTATCTCGCTGATATGGCTAATACGCAATCCTTTGTTAAAACGAGACGTCTCTTCAACTTCTCTATCCCCTTTTTTGTCAATCCAATATCCTTCATAGAATCCGGGGAATCTAGCACGCAAACCAAGATTACCATCAGCATCGGTTATCTTTACCCTCCACTCCTCCATTAGCTCTTCGCTAATCCTCTTTATCGCCTCGTAATCGCTTATACTGATAACGTATTGTGGTTCCAACAATCCGTTATACTTCTGGGGTTCTCCCTGTCGGTCAAAGCGGGTGATTTTTATCCCGCGGGATGAGCATACCTCTATGCCGTTTCTTAATTCAGCCTGAAGAAACACGAGAACACGGCGCAGCGCATTTTTAAAGGAATTTCCGCTATTAAGCAACATATCCACTGCTTTTCTTCGCAGGCTTATCAAGGGGCTCAGTATCCGCGGCTTGGCATTATGCCCATATATAATGAGAGTACCGTCAACATCCAGCGCTACCAGCCTGGGCTTTACCGGGAAAAATTTCTTTAAATCTTGCTGTTCTGTAATTACCAGCCCGCTCTCGCCGGAGACAATACTGAAATCATCCCCCCTGGCTAAAATTTCCCCGGCCAGGCGAATATTCTCTTGCGTGGCCTCTCTTGATTTATGCCACAACCCCTGTTCAGCAAGCTTCAGCCAAATCATTGCCCGGGCCTTGGCCTGCCAATAACCTTCTCCGTCAGAGATCATAGCATCCAATATCATCAGCTTGGTTAAACGCCTGCTCAACCACCTCCCCGCCTCAATAACGCCCGCGGGAAGAGAAATTGCCTCCTCGCCCCTGTTTATTGAATCCAGGGTCCGGGAGTAATTCTGAATAATCCTTTTGGCGGTTTTCAGTAAATCCTTGTCCGACATCTTGCTGAATTCGGGAATATAGGCGGCAAAGTTTATAGCTTCCCTGCCGAATAATTTCAGATAAATATCCCCGGCTATTGTCTGGCCTGCGGGATGCTGCACTAAAATTACCGTATCGTGAGGAATCCCTCGCGCCTCAAGTATTCTTTTAGAGAATATCAGATTCTCCTCGGTGCTGGTTGACTCATCTTCAATTATAATCGCCTCTGGCGGCACGCCTTCTCTTATCAGGATATCGCGGTAAATATGCGCCTCTGGCGCAGCTTTACCTTTACGTAAGGCTGGTTGGTTTCCGGAAACCAGGATCTTAGGGGCTAAGCCGCGCTTAAATAATGCCGCTGCTTCAAGCGGAACGCGCTTGTCAGTACTGCCTAAGACTATGATCAAATCCGCCCTTTGGGGCAACTGGTCGCGCCTGGCGACAAAAGCAATAACCGCCTCCGGGAAAAGACTATTTCTGACCTGTTGAGATATTAATCCCTGGTAGGCCTGTAACCGCAGGGAAGCGGTTGCGCTGAAATCATAACGGTTAGTAAGATAGGCAATTTTTGTCAGCCTTAACGCCTCAGCGCAATTGCCTGCTTGCAATAACTGCCTTGCTGTATTTAGGTACGCGGCGGCCAAGAATCTGCCGTCGCGGAAATAATTCTCCAGGTCGGGCTCGCGCATATCTTCCCAGGTCCAATAACGCCTCACTGCGCCGCCCGTTTCATTCTTAAGTGTATGCAAAATCCCCAGGCGGATACTTTCCGTCGCATCAGCCGGATAATCTTTACCGTGATAGTCGGGGATATTGGAAACTACCGGCAAATCCTCTTCTGTCTTGCCAAGCCCACTTCTTAATCTCGCTACGCAATCTTCTATCTCAGCCTTTTCTTTTATGCTCCAGCCGGCTCCCACCGCATGCAATACTCCTTGAGCGGCTAAACCAGAGACTTTATCCCAGAATCTCTGGTAATCTTCGGCCCTGATTTCTCCGGCGCCATGCAATTCAAAAGACGGATGGGCCAAGATAACCCTGCATCCTTTTTTGCTGAAGTCCCCGGCAATATCCTCTACCCTCTCCATCGCTACTCCTGAGGCTGTTTCAACCTCCGAATCAGAATAAAGGAGGCCAAAATAAACCCTCATTACCTTGCGGCGGGCGGAGGCCTTATTCTTGGGCCAGACAGGGCTATCTTTTGACGGCCAAGACTCCAAGGCGTTGGTCCAGTTCCCCAGGACATCCAATTTATTATAGAATTCCCTGGGCGCTTCTTGAGGATTAGCATCAACATAGCCCCGGACATTACTGAACCATTCCTTAAGTGCTAACTTCAAACCTTCTAAATCATCGTCCTTACTTAAAATTCCTTCTTTATGCAGCCGTTTGCTGAGTTCTAATAAAGCAGCCCTTTGACTCTCTAACGCCTTAGCCCATTCCCGGTCAAATAGCGCAGGATCCCCTAGCTCCATAAATTTGTGGAAACGCCAGGCAAAATTGGACTGCATGGTATTAAATATCTCTTCTCCTCTATCTTTTACATAGCGGATCACCTCTTTGTCCTGCGGGGCAAGCACAACAATATGGGTAATCGCCGAGGCCCCGAGAAAAGGGGTATCGATCTCTACGCCCGGCCGCATATCCACGATATGATCCGATTCCTCAGCCAGTTTCATGGCCTCTAATGAACCTTCCATCCGGTCATGGCCGGTTACATAAAGAATGGTTATCCCGTTATTAACCGCGTGCTCTAATAATTGCCGCGGCATAAGCCTACCGTCATCATTGAGATTAGTATGTGTGTGATACGCGGGCACGCCCAGGCGAATGAATTTTTCCCTAGCCTTAATCACAGAGCGCAGCTTGTCCAAAGTAATGGCTATTGCCTCCAATACCTCTGCCTTACCGGCCTGCAATTCTCCTTCTAAAATCTCTAATCTATTTTCCAGCATCCTCTGAGAAACAAGTATGGCTTTCTCTTCCGCGGCATAACGCAGATGCGCATTTTCACCTTTGGCCCAGCAGGGAGGAGCATCTTTTACTAAAAACTCCTCTATAATATTTAATTCCGGGCTTCCCGTTTCTTCCCTGCCCGCGGGATGGCTCTTGGAGCCGACGGTTGAACCTGAACTTACTACTACCAGCGCGCCTCTATTTTCAGCAATAGTTGTGGACACTTCTGAGGAGTATGAGGTCCTGCCCGCCGGATGCGACTTTGTCCCTGAGGCAGGAGTAGCGAGTCCTTGGAGTTTCTGCTTAAGTTCATCCAGGCGTTTCTGTAGGTTCTTCGGGGCTATGGCGGGATGCCTTAAGATTATGGCCATCACTGCCTCAACCAGGAGAAGATTTGTTTTTAAGATACGCTCTTCTTCGAGTGCGGCTTGGCTGGAGGCCATCATCGACTGCATGGAGATGGAGAATTCAGGCTCATGCAGGCTGGAACGGATAAGGGCCTTGCCGATTACCGGACCATTGGTGACAAATGGCATCGGCCCGTCTATTTCTAAGATGTCGGTAATCTGATAAGCTGATTCAGGGGTTTGACCGGCACGCAAGGATTCAAAAGTAGTTAAGACATCGGTGAGGAATGCGGAGCGGATGAAAGCACGGGCTTTATCTAATTCTTCTGAAGTTAATTTTTCTTCGTTGGCAACCTTGAATTTAAGCCTGGCCTCCTTAACTGAGAAACAGTCTGGTATTAGCTTAAGCACTGAGCTTAAGCTAATGTCCTGGGTGGCAATCAGGGCGATCATCTTTAAGGCAGTATAGGAGCCGTCATCAAAGTAGCTGTTGTCAGTAAAGAGTACGTGGCCGGAGTCTTCCCCTCCCCAGACAACATTGCGGTCGGCCCTTTCCTCATTGATAATGTCTTTTCTTAGCTTAGAGTAGCCGG
>JAPLLP010000001.1 GCA_026387515.1 Candidatus Omnitrophota bacterium
CGTACGATTTTACGCAATATTTATATTCCCAGGACGGCAATAATTGTTAGTTCGGTTTTAGCGGTATTTATTTCTTTTCTTTTGGAACTATTAGTTTTGGGAGGATTTATTGTGTTTTCCGGCTTGGGTTGTTCTTTGGCAATGCTATTGCTTCCGCTGGTAATCTTGATGCAGTTGTTTTTAATAATAAGCATATCTTTGGCGCTTTCTTGCCTGAATGTGTACTTTAAAGATATCGCGCATATCTGGAATATTATACTTAAAATTGGGTTTTTTACGACCCCCATATTTTATTCTATCCCGATGTTTATTTCTAAGCCGAAAATGGTCGCATATTTCTTAAATCCCATGACTCAGCTTATAATATTTATGCGCCAAATCATATTGTCTAAGAATCCTCCCCCCTTGTTAAATATGCTGTTTGTATTTTTGGTTGTTTTGATTGTTTTAGCAGTATGCTATTCAATTTTTAAAAAATTAGAAGATGGCATCATAGAAAGGCTTTAGTTAAATTTGATGATTAAATTTTCCCAAGTATCCAAGAAGTTTATAATTCCGCCAAGCAGAAATTCGCTTACCTTGTTTAAGGTACTTAGTAGCAACATAAATAGTCTAGCGGCGCATAAAACTATTCTCGCACTGGACAAGGTTGATCTTTGTATAAATAGAGGAGAGACAATAGGCATCATTGGGCCTAACGGTTCAGGTAAGAGTACCTTATTGCGCATAATCGCTGGTATATATAAACCTACTTCGGGAGTTTTTCAGATTGAAGGAGGGGTTAACCCTGTTTTACAGACAAAGATTGCTCTTTTTTGGGACCTTTCGGTTAAAGAAAATATATTCTTGTTTGGGGCGATAATGGGCTTAAGCAGAAAGGAAATGGATAAGAATTATAGCAAAATAATTGACCTTTCCGGATTAGGTGAATTTGTTAATGCTCAGGTAAGGGTTCTTTCGGAGGGGATGAAAATAAAATAATTGATCTTGCCGGGTTAGGCGAGTTTATTAATGCCCAAGTAAGGGTTCTTTCCGAGGGGATGAGGGATCGCCTTGCTTTTGCTATTAGCATAGAGACAACTAAAGATATTCTGTTATTAGATGAAATAGTATTAGCAGGAGACAGCCAATTTAGAGATAAATGTCTTAAGATTATAATGAAATTTAAAAAAGAACAAAAGACAATAATATTAGCATCCCACGACCTAGGGATAGTAAATGAACTTTGCGATAATGTTCTCCTTTTGAATAAGGGCAAAGTTTTTGCTTTTGGAAAAACAAAAGAAGTTACCAATAGCTATCTAAAATTACTGGAGAACTAATTATGCAAGAGGATCAATTGTATGCGTCCTGGATTCCTACGCGTGCATGTAATTTTAGCTGTAAATATTGCTATTCTCTTGGTAAGTATGCAAGTCCCCATAACATATCTGTGCGAAACTTATGCAATGCGCTTGGGGAGCATGGTAAAAGATGGCTAGTGCATATATCCGGAGGAGAACCTTTTTTGTACCCCGGGTTTATCGAAATATGCAGAGAATTAACAAAAGAATTTCGTATTAAGATTAACTCAAATTTAAGCCTGAATACGCAGGTCCGCGAACTTTCCCGCACTATAAATCCAGATAAGGTTGAATTAATTAATGCAAGCCTTCACATCGAAGAAAGAGAGAGGCTTGAGAACGTGGAAGATTTTATCGAAAATGTGCTGTTATTAAAAGGCCGGGGATTTAAGGTAACAGTAAAATTTGTGCTATATCCTACTCTGATAGAGAGATTTCAAAGGGATTGCCAATATTTTGATTCAAAAGGGATTAAATTGTTCCCAAAGCCATTCAAGGGGAAATA
>JAPLLP010000055.1 GCA_026387515.1 Candidatus Omnitrophota bacterium
CACTCTATCCGGAATTCCGCAGCCGGGAACCGGAGCATGTTTTGGGTGAGATACAGTTTCTTATCGAACAATACCGTGTGCGCGAAGTTATGGATGATACGGGATGTTTTCCGGTTGGGGCGTGGTTGGAGGACTTTTGCCTCGGGGTAATAAAAAAGGGTATCAATAAAAAGATTTATCTGGATTGTAATATGCGTTTCGGGGCCTTGTCCCGAGATCAATTTGTCCTGATGCGTAAGGCAAATTTCCGGCTGCTGCTTTTCGGGTTGGAATCAGCGAACCAGAAGACCCTGGATAGGATAAATAAGAAGATCACGGTTCAGCAGATTATCGAGGATTGTAAGGTAGCTTCTTCCGTGGGATTATTTCCGCACATTACTATCATGTTCGGTTATCCCTGGGAGAGTTATGATGATGCCCTGGCTACCTTGAATCTGGGGAAATGGTTATTGAAGAAAGGCTATGCATATACCATGCAGGCGACTATTGTGCAGGGGATGTATAAGGTTTCTTTTTCTCCGGAATTCATGGCAAGGAGGATAAGGTCTCTAAGGGATTTTGATGACATAAAATATGCCTTGCGCGCGGCAGGAAAAGTATGCGGGCATATTCTTGACTTTGGGAACCGTCCCCATAATTAGAAGGGGGTTAAAATGTTCTGGAATGTTGTTGGGATGAGCGCTGCTTTTTTGACCATGTTTTCCTTTGTGCCTCAGATTTTTAAGGCCGTTAAAACCAGGTCGGTGAAAGACGTTAGCATTATTACCCTGATACAGATGTCTCTCGGGGTGACGCTCTGGGCAGCGTATGGGATCCATTTAAGGAATGCGATCATTATCATCGCTAATTTTTTTACTCTTTTAACTACGTTAATCTTATTGAGCTTGTATTTCGTGTTTAGAAAGAAAATTTAGCCTAGTCGGGCACCTAGCCCAGATAAGATTTGGGCCAGTGTTCACTTACTGTGAAGAGGTCTATTATGTCGGTAGTGGTAGTCACGGGTTCCTGTGGCTTGGTCGGTTCGGAATCGGTAGAATTTTTCGCCAAAAAAGGCTTTGATGTGCTGGGTATAGATAATAATATGCGCAGGTTTTTCTTTGGTGAGGATGGCAGCATACTCTGGAACAAGAAGCGCCTGCTTAAGAATTATAAAAATTATGTTCATTTCGCGCTAGACATCCGTGATAAAAATAGGATCGACCGTTTGTTTAAAAAATACTCAAAAAGTATCGCTCTAATAATACATGCTGCTGCTCAACCTTCGCATGATTGGGCGGCGCGCTCCCCGGATATTGATTTTGGGGTCAATGCCGGAGGTACGCTTAATATGTTAGAGGCCTGCCGGAGATTTTCCCCGCAAAGCGTTTTTATCTTTACCTCCACAAACAAGGTTTACGGAGACAGGCCCAATTTTCTGCCTTTTGATGAATTAGAAAAGCGTTATGAGTTAAAAAATGGTCATCAATACTATAAAGGCATTGATGAATCCATGAGTATAGATAGCTGTCTGCATAGCGTTTTTGGCGCGTCTAAGGTGGCGGCGGACATCATGACCCAGGAATACGGCAGGTATTTTGGGTTAAAGACCGGGGTTTTCCGGGGTGGATGTCTTACCGGGCCGCAGCATTCAGGAGCAGTGCTGCATGGCTTCCTGGCTTACCTGGTGAAATGCTGTATTACGGGAAGAAAATATACCATCTATGGCTATAAGGGTAAGCAGGTGCGCGATAACATCCATTCATTTGATTTGGTAAATGCCTTTTACCATTTTTTTCAGTCTCCTCGGGAGGCCGAGGTTTATAATATGGGCGGAGGCAGGTTTGCCAATATTTCGGTCTTGGAGGCGATCGACCTCTGTCAGGAAATATCCGGAAAAAAAATGGCTTATGAATACGCGGATAATAACCGCATCGGAGACCATATCTGGTGGATAAGCGATGTTTCAAAATTTAAATCGCACTACCCGCAATGGGATTATAAATATAGCATAAAAGATACTGTTAAAGAGATCTATGAAACACAAAGGAAGGCGGCTTAAAAATGAAATATAAGACTATCCTGGTTACCGGAGGGGCAGGATTTATCGGAAGCAACCTGGCCGCGGCTTTTAAAATGAGCTATCCTCGGCTTAAAATCATTGCCTTGGATAATCTGAAGCGCCGTGGCAGCGAGCTAAACATCGGGCGCCTTAAAGAGGCGGGTGTAAATTTTATTCACGGAGATATCCGTTGCCCTGAAGACCTAAATTTTAGCTTTGATTCAGGCTTAATCATAGAGTGTTCCGCTGAACCATCTGTTTTGGCGGGCATTAAAGATAACCCCCAGTATGTGATACAGACTAATTTAATCGGCACGGTCAATTGTTTGGACTTGGCCAGAAAGAACAAGGCCGATATTATTTTTCTTTCTACCAGCAGGGTTTATGCCTACGCGGCAGTGAATTCTATTAAATATAAGGAAACCGATACCCGCTTTCAATGGTCAGGGCAGGGAGGAATAGAGGGGTGGTCTAAAAAAGGGATTGCTGAGGATTTTAGCCTAAATGGCCCCAAGACCCTTTATGGCGCCACAAAATTAGCCTCTGAGTTGCTCCTTGACGAATACATCTCTAATTACGGGTTAAAAGGAGCGATTAATCGCTGCGGGGCGGTTGCCGGAGCCTGGCAGTTTGGCAAGGCCGATCAGGGGGTTTTTGGTCTTTGGATGCTGGCGCATTATTTTAAACGGGAACTCAAATATATCGGTTTTAAAGGAAAAGGCAAGCAGGTGCGCGACCTCTTAGCAATAGGAGATTTGTTCAGGCTGATCGAACGGCAAGCGCAAGTTCTGGATAAGATTAATGGCCGTGTTTATAATGCAGGTGGCGGCCTTGATGTTTCTTTGTCATTGCTTGAGACTACCGCTCTATGCGAAAAATTTTCCGGTAACCAAATAAATATCGGTAGTGAATTTAAGACGCGGCCAGGAGATGTCGCTGTCTACATTACGGACCATACCAAGGCGACTAAGGAATTGGGTTGGAAACCGCAAATATCCTCGGAAGAGATCCTGGAAGAAATTTATTGCTGGATAAGCCAGTATGAAAGGCAGATAAGAGAAGCGTTGCTATAAGAAAGGGACAGGATATGAAGAAGGCACTGATCACCGGAATCACCGGCCAAGACGGTTCATATTTAGCAGAACTTCTTTTGGAAAAAGGCTATCAAGTACATGGTATCGTCAGGCGGGTGGCGTTAGAGGATCCGCGCCACCGTTTATGGAGAGTAAGGCATATACTTGACAAACTTAAATTGCACACTGCTTCTCTTGAAAGCTACGCGAGCATATTTAATGTGGTTGAAAAAATAAAGCCCGATGAATGTTATCACCTGGCAGCCCAAAGTTTTGTGAGCTATTCCTTTGAAGACGAGTTCTCCACAATAAATACGAATATCAACGGCACTATGCATATACTTTCCGCGGTCAAGCAAAGGGCCCCCAAATGCAAATTTTACTTTGCCGGCTCAAGCGAGATGTTCGGCCACGTAAAAGAAGTCCCCCAGGATGAAGATACCCCTTTTCATCCTCGTTCGCCCTATGGGATATCCAAGGTAGCCGGATTTGACCTCACGCGCAATTACCGCGAGGCTTACGGCATGTTTGCACTTTCGGGAATTCTTTTTAACCACGAAAGCCCGCGCCGGGGTTTTGAGTTTGTCACCCGCAAGATCACCAATGCTGCCGCGGAGATAAAGCTGGGTATTTCAAAGAAACTTTATATAGGCAACCTGGAAGCCAAAAGAGATTGGGGGTTTTCCGGAGATTTTGTTTTGGCGATGTGGCAGATGCTCCAGCAGGATAAGCCGGAAGACTTCGTAATCGCTACGGGAGAAACGCATTCGGTTAAAGAATTCGTGGAACTGGCATTTGAATATGCCGGTTTGGACTGGAAAAAGCACGTGGTTGTGGATAATAAACTTTACCGTCCCGCAGAAGTTAACCTGCTCATGGGTGATTATAGCAGGGCAAGGCGAAAGTTAGGGTGGAGGCCCGTGGTCAAGTTTGAAAAATTAGTAAAAATGATGTTTGAAAACGATTTAGAAAGATTGAACGGGTTAGTTAAGTATTAGAAAAAGATGAAGGCATTAATTACGGGTATTGCCGGTTTTGCCGGAAGCCATCTGGCGGACCTATTAGTTAATAAAAATAACCTTGAGGTATTTGGATTGGATATCCCAGGGGCCAAGACAGATAACCTGAGGCATATAGATAAGCCGCTTAAAGTTTTTCGCTGCGATATATGTGATTTTGATGCTGTCAGCAAGGTCATAAGGTACGTCAAGCCCGATCTGATCTTTCATTTGGCGGCGCAGGCTTATGTCCCGGATTCATGGGTTCATCCGGCTGGCTCTTTGACTACTAATATTATTGGAACCCTGAACATATTGGAATCGGTGCGGAGGCACAAACTAAGATCGCGTATCCAGATTGCCTGTAGCGCAGAAGAATATGGGCGGGTTTTTGAAAGCGAAATTCCGGTTAGGGAGACAAACCTATTCCGTCCGTTGAGCCCTTACGCCGTGGGCAAGCTTACCCAGGATATGTTAGGTTATCAATATTGCCAGAGCTATGGCATGCATATAGTGCGTACCCGTTCTTTCAATCATTTCGGTCCGCGAATGCACGAGAGTTTTGTGGCATCAAGCTTTGCCCGGCAGATCGCCTTGATTGAAAAAGGCAAACAGAAACCCGTTATGCAAGTCGGTAATCTCCAGGCAGTGAGAGACTTTACTGACGTGCGGGATATTGTAAGGGGCTATTGGCTTAGTTTGACTAAATGCCCGAAAGGCGAGGCGTATAATCTTTGTTCCGGAAAAGGTTATAAGATAAAGGATATATTGGATATGCTTTTAAGTTTTACTAAAAAGCAAATATGCGTAAAAATGGATTCAAGCAGGTTCAGGCCGTCTGACATTACGGTTCTTGTCGGTGACTATTCCAAATTCTTCCGTCAGACAAAATGGAGGCCTAATATTCCGGTCGATAAGACGCTTCGGGATATTTTGGCCTATTGGAGAGAGAAGGTTTAATATGACCAGGATTAATGTCGGAGAGTTTAAATTGGGCGTTGAAGAAAAGAAGGCGCTGGCGGATGTGATTGATTCCGGCCGGTTATCCGAGAGCCGCAGGACATTTGAATTTGAAAAGGCCTGGGCAGAATACATCGGGACAAAATATGCGGTTGCCGTCAACTCAGGGACCTCGGCCTTAATTGCCGGTATTACCGCCTTGAAATTAAAATATGGCATAAGTGACGGGGCTAAAGTGATCACAACCCCCCTGACCTTTATTGCCACGGTCAACGCGATCATGCATTGCCGGCTTAAACCGGTGTTCGTAGATATAGATAAGGATACTTACGTGATCACCCCGGAAAATATCCGTAAGGCGCTGATCAAAGAAAAAGGCGCGGCGATCATCCTTCCGGTGCATCTGATGGGGTACCCCGCCAATATGGATGAGATAAATGCCTTAGCTGCGAAACATAAGGTCGTGGTATTAGAAGATGCTGCCCAGGCGCACGGAAGCCTTTATAAAGGACACCGCTTAGGCTCGCTTTCCGAATTAGGCATATTTTCATTTTATATCGCCCATAATATACAGGCAGGGGAGATGGGGGCGGTTAACACAAATAACGCGGATATTTTTAAGCTTTTAAAGAAAATCAAGGCCCATGGGCGTATGTGTGAATGCAACGTCTGCACGCGCGCAAGCGGCGTATGTCCGCCCCTTGATAAATATACCGGCAAGGATGATTTTGACCCGCGTTTTTACCATGATATGATCGGCTTTAATTTTAAGGTTATGGAATTCCAGGCAACACTGGCGTTAACTCAGCTAAAGAAGGTAGACGATATCTTTAAAAAGAGAAACGCTAATGTCAAAGTCTTAAATGATGGATTAGCGCATTTGGGCGATATACTGCAACTTCCGTATTATTCGAATGAGGTCAGTTACCTGGCTTATCCGGTGGTAATAAAAGACGATAAAGCCATCTCTCGCCTTGAGCTTCGTAGGCAGCTGGAAAAAGAAGGCGTTGAGACCAGGCCGCTTTTTGGGTGTATCCCCACCCAGCAACCTGCCTATTCATCTTTTAAAAAAGAGTATAAAGATAAGCTTCCTATAGCGGAATATGTAGGGAGAAACGGTTTTTATATCGGTTGCCATCAGTATCTGGAGGCCAGTGACTTAGATTATATAATTTCAGTCTTCAATAAAATTTTGAAAAAGAAAAAAGATGAATCCTCTGGTAAGCGTAATCGTTCCAACCTATAATTCAGGGCGCACGCTGCTTGAGTGTCTGGGCGCCATAGCTTCTCAAGGCTATAAGGAAATTGAGATCATTGTCGCGGATTCCTTTAGTAGCGATAATACTAAGGAGATCGCCTGCCGCTTTACGGATAAGATTATTGATGCCGAATCCCTGGCCCTGGCTAGGAAAAAAGGGGTGGATTTAGCTCACGGAAAATATATCCTTTTTCTGGATTCAGACCAGGTATTAAATCCCGACACTATCGAATGTAGTGTCAGGGTTTGCGAAGAAGAAGGATTTGACGGGGTGACTCATTTTGAGCGCTCAAAAATATACAAGAATACTTTTGTTGAGAAGCTCATCAATTATGATAAATGGATATTTCACTCCGAACAAGATGATGATCCGATATACGGGACAGCTGAACCGCGTTTCTTTAAGGCTGAATTTGCCAAACGCATTGACTATCTGGATAATCCTCCGATAACCTTTGAGCTGGCGATCATAAACCTTAAGATGAATCAGATGGGGGCCAGGATCAAATTCGTGAATGTCTATATCTATCATTACGAAACTTCTACCTTCTGGCAGGTGGCCAGGAAGTTTTTCCGCTACGGATTTTATTATATCCCCGCGTTAAAGAGATACCCAAACCTGGTGATACACCATAGCGGTCCGAGGAGAAGCTACTTTAGTAAAAGGGCGCTCAGCCAACCATTTTTGTTGTTGGGACTTTTCGCGCTTTACGCAGTAAAGGGAGTAGCTACCTTGTGCGGCATTACTTTTTCCATATTTAAGTCTAAATGTTAGATAGCCCAACTTTTTCTGTCGCGACCTTCACTTTCAACCGTAACGAAGATTTGAACCGCTGCCTTGAAGCCCTTAGCAGGCAGACATACAGTGATTTTAGCATAGTGGTGGTGAATGGCGGAGACCTTGAGGGTGTGCAAAGGGAAGTAAATAAGTTTCCCGGGTTACGCGTCAAGATAATAAACCAAGATAGGAAGGGGTTGGTCGAGGCGCGTAATTTAGGCTGGATACATTCAAAAGCGGATATTGTTTGTCTTATCGACGATGACCTGGTGGTTGCCCCGGATTGGCTGGAGAATATCCGTGATACGTTTTTATCGGATGAACATATTGGTGGGGTTTCCGGTCCCACGCTAATCCCGCCAGAACGCCAGAATAACCGCGACCTGGCATTATTCTTGGGAGAGTTTTCCAAAGGCGGCAATATATTATTTTGGCTGGTCGGAAAGCTTTACCTGTCGTTAGTTTTGGAGAATAAAACAAGGCAGGTGGGGATGATCTTAAGGAGCGGGGCGTTTACTCCGGGTTCTAATTATAGCTTTTGTACGGAGCTTCCCGGGATCCGGGAAGTTGATTATCTAGAGGCCTGCCACATGTGTTTCAGGCGAAATTTGCTTGAGGAGTTAGGCGGGTTTGATTATCAATACACAGGAACAAGCGAATGGAGCGAGCCTGATTTTTCGTTCCGAGTGCGCAAAAATGGTCGGAGGCTAGTGTTTAATCCCAGGGCGCTAACCTGGCATTATATCAGCCAGGGCGGTGTGTTTAAGGCGCGTACCAACAGTTATGAGCGCAGCAGGAATTTTATCCTTTTCTATATGCGTTGGGTAAAACCCGATTCTCCCCAGAAAATCTTACGCTTTTCGACGAACCTTATTTTCATAAATATGTACTGGGTTTATAAATTTTTACAGACTCATAATCCTGATTGGCTAAAAGGCATTGCTGGTACCTTTGATGGGCTTTTGGGGGTCAAAAATCCTTCTTGTTGATGAATATTCTATTAATCCGCTATCACGATAAAGGCAACATAAATACTAGATTACCCGCAAGCTTAAATAAGGCTCAAGGGGTGCTTCCCGCGCTCGGTATCGCATATATTGCCGCTGTTTTGGAAGAGGCAGGATATAAGGTTAAGATTCTTGACGCGTTGGCGTTAAATCTTACTTCGGGAGAGGTAAAAGAGGTACTTCTGCGCGAACGGCCGGATGTGGTCGGGGTTACGGCCATGACATCTACCATAAGAGGGGCTTTTGAGGTTTTAAGATTAGCCAAAGAGGCGGGCGCTATTACGGTTATCGGTGGAGTGCATTTATCTATATATCCTCAAGAGTCTTTGTCTTATGATTTCATTGACTATGGCATAAACGGAGAAGGAGAATATCCTTTTTTAAAACTTCTTAAGGCCATTGAAGCAAATACGCCGCTTAAGGATATCCCCGGTTTGATTTATAAAATGGACGGTAAGATTTATGTGAACCAGGCATACATTCACGATAACCTTGATGAAATTCCGTTCCCCGCCAGGCATTTATTGCCCATGGATAAGTATTCTTCGATAATAGGTTTGCATCCCGTGACTACCATGGTTTCTTCGCGCGGTTGCCCGTATCAATGCGGATTTTGTTTCAAAGCCCCTGCCGATATCAGGCATCGGGTGCGTAGCGCTAAAAATGTAGTTGATGAAATGGAGGCAGTGGTAAAAAAGCATAAGGTTAAAGAAATAATGTTTTATGATGATACCCTGACTTTGCGCCGCGACCATATAGCAGGGATATGCGATGAGATTATAAGGCGCGGGCTGAAGATAAAATGGGAATCTCCGACCCGTGTCGATAGGATCGATGAGCCTCTTTTAAAATTGATGCGTAAGGCAGGGTGCATTAGGTTGAGGTATGGCGTTGAATCCGGGGATCCGGATATTTTACGGTTGATGAAGAAGGATATTGACCTGGAGCTGGTGGAGAGGGTGTTCCGTCTGACTAAAAAAGCGGGTATTGAAACATTCGCTTATTTTATCATCGGTTACCTCCACGACACTCCTCTAAGCATGCAAAGGACCATTGATTTTGCCTGTAAGCTTAACCCGGACCTGATTATGTTTACCA
>JAPLLP010000126.1:0-422 GCA_026387515.1 Candidatus Omnitrophota bacterium
TTTATTGAAAACAGAGGCTAAATTTCCAATTTCATCCTTGGTTTTTATATTAATTCTATGATTTAAATTGCCAATTCTAAAGGTATCTACTCCTATCTCTAGTTTTTTAATTGGATTTAGGACAAAGAATATTAATAAAATAGAATTTAGTATTAGACCCCGCGAATAAGGGAAATTTATTTTTAGTCTGCAGGGTTATTTCCTTTGCTATGCCCGCGGCATACTGATAAGCATAATTGTTCCCATATAAAACAGCCGATGATAGCAGAACTGTAATAATCATGTACGTTGAAACAAACATTCTTTTTCCTTTCCCGGGCCCCTGATAGAGTTGCTCCAGAGACCTTGCCAGAATTAACCAGAATCCCATAGAGGCAAAATAAAGATACCGGGTATTTATCAACCCCCCTTTGTTATAATCT
>JAPLLP010000126.1:455-4415 GCA_026387515.1 Candidatus Omnitrophota bacterium
ATAACGACAATAAAAAACAAAAGGTAAAAAAATGGCAAAGAGCCCAACAGAATCCACGACGCCGCGAAAAGTATTATCTTATCTGTTAAAAATCTACGTAAACCTGACTTTATAAAAAGCACCGTGGGTATGGTGATTAATAAAGTTAAAACAATTTTTAAAAAAAGTGTAGCCCCTCCAAAAACAAAACTATTCACAGAAAATAACATATATTTCAAAGGAATAGTTACGAGTTTATAGCAATACATGACAATCCCGGACACAAAACCGTGTTCTTTAAAGAATAGCGAATATGGGATCTTGCCTCTGATTAAAAACCCGAAGCTACCAAAAGTCTGGGGGTGGGAAAATTTTATGATCAGGTAGGAAATAACGACAATAAAAAACAAAAGGTAAAATTTCCATTTTTTATAACACTCCCGGATACCCCCAAAAATAAAATCAGCAAAAAACATTATAAATGGGACGACCAGCGCTATCTCCTTAGACATTAACGCAAGGATAAAAGCGATAAACGACATAATCCTATAAAATGGCTTTCTAGACAAAGATAATAACAGGCATATAAGCGAACAAGCTGTAACCAAAGGGTATTGCAGATGCATAACCCTAGCTACCGCTTCTGCGCAAACGTAACTGGACGCGCATAACACTGCCGCATAAAAAGCCAACCTAAAGTTACCGCTCAGGCGTTTTATATAAAGGAAAAACAGGTACACTGCCGAAATATGCAAGACCACCGCGACCAAGTGGTGGTAAAAATAAGACGCTCCGAAGACCTTTGCGATACATGCCCAAAGAAAATAAGCAAAAATGTTAGGCTTAAATTCAATCGGACGATTAGCAATGAAATGGGTGATCGACCCGTTATGGGTAAAAAATGGTTTTACTAAAAGGGTAAAATCATCATCTAAAAAAAAATTATTGAGCGTGTTGGAGTATGAAATCAAGACGATAACTGATAAAAACAACATAACACAAACTATTTCTTTCAACCACTTAGTATCGTTCCTAAGGCTCACTGAACTTTCGGAATAATTATCTTTTGCACCTCTCGTCATTTTCTCTTCAGTAGAATTATCTTGTCCTTAAATTTTACAATTGTATAATTTGGCGACCTGAGCTCATTGTTCACAATTTTGAAACATTGACCTAGGGACAAAGTTGGCTTTGGTGAGAAAACAGGGTCTTTCGTATCTATCAGAAGGTAGTCGGATTCTTTTATATGAAAAGGCATATCGTAAAGTTCAAAACGATTGGCCAAAAAAGGCATGGCCTTCATGTCTGCGCACACGCTAGCGTTCGCAGGGACAAGTTTCGAAATTATCTGCAGTGCTTTTCTGTGAACCCTTAGTTCGTCTGGGACGCGGGAAAGCACTTGCAAAAATCTGGGATTATAACTTGGATCCCAGATAAATTTATATGTCGAAAAAGCCCAGGAAATAAAAAGCAATGCGAATATATATATTCTTGCTCGCCTCCATTTCTTACAGAGATAAGAAACGGAATTAATAGAGGAAATGAACAGGGCGGGAATAAGCAGCATTGTATAGCGCGGAATCTCTATTCCTATTAAGTGTTTGCTAAGCGCGAAATTCTGAAGAAAAACGGGTAAACCAACTAGAAGCTCTTGAGGGCTGAACAAAGGCAAGAACCCAAGTGGCAAAAATAACCTAAGTAAATAGTCAAATTTGGTATCAGTGAACATCTCCTTGAAGACGATAATGGGGTGAGCGAAACAGTATTGCATAATATCCGCGGGGCTGGATAAAATCTTCCCGCCCGCAACAAAATGCAATGCGCCTAACGGCTCTGCCAGTCCAAGATGAGGCTGAATGATTTTTATCGAGATAAAAAACCAAGCAAGGCTTAGAATAAATATAAGCGCTCCTAAAAATAGCTCGCGTTGTGCAAAGACCAAATATAGCCCAAACATGCAAACGATGAGGCAACCAATCCCATGAGACAGCGCCAGCAGGAACAGGAATACACTAAACCAGAAGTATTGCTTCTTAAATAGAAAATAGAAGGCGAAAAAACAAAAGGGCACGGTCATAGTCCGGGTTTGAAAACCTTCAATTACGGCTTGTATAATAAAATTATTGGTAAGGTAAAACAACGTAAACATTAATGCCGCACCGCTGTCAATTTTATCTTTCGCTATCAAATAGACAATAACAGCAGATGTTCCCAGCAAAAATACCTGGACAATGGAGAGGGTGGCGGGAAAAGGAAAAATAAAATATAACGGAAGCCATAATAATATGGTCAGGGTCACGTGCTCCGCTAAATGGCAAAGCCCGTTTATCCCTAAGAAACTTCCCCACATGAGCTTACCATGAAGCGTAGTCCATAAGACCTGGCACCATAAAGTTTGGTCATACCCACACCACATCCCATGCTCAAATTTGCGCAGGGTGAACCAGGAAAAAAAACAGATAAAAAAAACGACTAAAAAACCTAACCCAAATTGGGCCTTTCCCATTTTTTTGAAATCAAGGTTTATCTTCATCGTCACCTCAAGCTATTTCTTATAGAAAGGAGTCAAATCGGCAACCTTCACCAGGCCTTTTTTAGAGTAAACATCTCCGGATAATATAAGAACATAAGTATTGTTTCCCCTCGCAATAGCCCCTGATTCTTCTGCGAAATACGTATATTTCATCCCGGGATCATTATAATATACTGCCATTGCAGGACCTATTCTCAAAACCTCGGGACTTCCGCCAATGAGATAAATGGAACTCTTTTCAGGAAAATTTACGTATAGACTTTTTATTTGCAAAAGAGTATTCTTAAGGTTTCTCCCGGCATAAACAAAATTGAACAAATTCTTATCGGTCTTATCATCTACGGCAAAGAAAGCTGAAAGCATAAAAAATATTAGAACAAAACACATTATTAATCTGGAGATCCAGATATTTATTTTGGAGAGTAAGCCGCATGAACCTATCAATATTGCTGATAACATTAACCCAAAGCCAAGAACTGGGATATACAGGTAGTGAGTGTTGAAATGCATTTTATCATTTATAAAAACAAACGGTAACAGACCGGCACAATACCATACGAAACCAAAAACAAATAATCTCAGGCACTGCCTGAGAGAGCTATTCTCTTTGCTAATTTTACTTACTTTAATAACCGCCATCGAAATAATTACCGAAGCAACAAGATAATAATAAAAAGGCAGAGAAAGCAATTCTATTGTTCGTCCTTTGCAGCAAAAACTAGATGCGTAACTTACCAATTCAAATGAGATTTTTGAAAAAATTTTATACGCGTAAACCATATTAGCGATATCGAGAAAATTATATGTATACTGGGTCTGCTTAACTATCCATAACCCTAGAAGGTTGAATCTTACGACAAAGTATATGGCCGCGGCTATTAAAAAACCGGCGCTTTTTATAATATTCTTGGACCTGTCAAAAAATACATGGTAAGCCCAGATATATAAAGGTAAACTTAATGATTCTTCTTTAAACAAGGCGGCGCAAATGTAAAAGATCAAAGAAAATATATAAACACTCTTTCTCAAATGTTTTAAAGACCATATATATGTTGAGAAAGACAAAAGGCAAAATAGCATCGCATAACTTACGGCAATACAAGGCTGTAACGCCATAATATGAATTGGATTTATCGCATAGAAAAAAGCGCTAAAGAAAGCTAAAGATGAATTTTTGCTAATATAGATAACAATAGCATAAATTAAAATAATATTTAAAAGTGAAACAAGCAATACAGGAAAAATATAACCGCTTGCATCTAAATGATGGAGCCTATAGCACAGATAGAAAGCTAAACCTTTAAACGGCCTGAACGCCCATGGCGTTACCACGAATGACTTTATAAAATCTAAAAAAGTGCTTTTCCCAAAAGTCAGAAAAGAAAGCCAATAAAAATCTTCCCCCACAAAATAATTCTTGTAAACGCACCAAAAAAAAAAAAAAAAAT
>JAPLLP010000126.1:4456-5147 GCA_026387515.1 Candidatus Omnitrophota bacterium
TGCTAAATCTATAAAATTTACCTTAAAAAAACTCTTCAAGTGCCTATTAATTAACATCGGCATTTACATTTACCTGATAGCTGAATTTCAGGCCCAGGGAAGAGGCGAGCTTACAGAATGCATCGTATCTTCCTTTCCTTGTTTCGTAGGTATTCTTTCCCTCGAGATCTCTCCAAAGAAGATATCCCGCGCTCAAATCGACATTGTAATCTTTGGCATGCTCATATAAATAGGTACCTTCTCCGATTGCTGTAAGGCCAAGGCTGGGATTTACGGTATCTATGTATCCCCTGTTTCTGGAGACGAACTCAAGCGTCTGCTTGAAATCCTCTTCTTGCTCCCCGGGAAATCCGAACATAAAGTTAGCTACCGTATCAATTCCAGCCTCATGCGTATCCCGGATAACGCGCTGGGCATCTTCAACTTTAAAACCTTTACGCATAAGGTCTAGCACCTTTTGCGATCCGCTCTCCATGCCATAGGCAAGACAAATACAACCTGATTTCTTCAGTTTTTTTAATACTTCGGGCGTCATATAAGGACGGATTAGCGCCTGTCCAGCCCAGGTAATTCTTAAGCCTTCTCTTGTAATTAAATCGGCAAAAAGAGACAGCTCTTTGATATCGGCATTAACTAAGGAATCGGTAAAATCAAAATGTCTCACTCCTTTATGCCTGGATAACTGGTATTT
>JAPLLP010000126.1:5162-8664 GCA_026387515.1 Candidatus Omnitrophota bacterium
TCAAAAGCCCGGGCTCCGCTTCTAGACCTGTAGCCTTTCCAAAAAATGTTCTCATTGCAGTATACGCATCTATTTACGCAACCCCTGCTAAAATATATCGGTAGTCTAAAGGGTTCAGAATAAGAATCTAATTGAAAGTCTTCAAAATTTGCAAAAGGCAATTCATTCAAATCGCTGACCAGATCTTCTTTTCCGCAATCAATCACCTTGCCGTTTTTTTTCAACCAAGTTCCCTTACAATAATCTGGCTGGCCATTTTTTATGATTGATTCAACGATATCGCTTAAAGTAACCTCTCCCTCCCCTACCGCAATAAGGTCGACCGATTCGTTATTAATTATTTGCCCCCCTTGCATGTGCGGGGCACTCTGAGGCCCGCCAAAAACTATCGTTTTAGACCGGTCAATGTTTTTAATTTTTTGCGCTATTAATAAACTAAATTCCTTTGAACTGCTATATACAGAAAAACCGATTAGCGTAGCCCCGGTTTCAAGGACCTCATCCACAAACCCATTAAGCAACTCATCATATTCCGCGGCAAACTTTTCAATGCTTGCTTTATTATCCCAAAAGGACTCATTGCTTAATTGCCACAAACCTTTACGCTCATCTTCAACGCTATGGAACAATTTATTGTTTAAATCAAAAACATAAACATCCCTACCCCTGCTGCGTAAAAAAGCAGACAACATAGCAAGTGCCAAGGGAGGATTCTGCCTTCCCCAGGCAGGGCATTGGACCAGGGCGATTTTCATGCTTAGTTTTCCTTAGCGGTATAGGCTATGTATTTATTGAAATATTCTAGCCTCGTTTGGCGAAGCTTTAGGTTTGTGGTATTATCCGTATAATCACCGGCATGA
Organism: Candidatus Omnitrophota bacterium; assembly: GCA_026387515.1. Next base: position 6,023 of record JAPLLP010000126.1, read on the forward strand.
ATAACGCGCTTGACGCCAAACATATCCGGATGATCACAGATCGGTGAGCCCGGAGGAATTGTCAAAAGGCTAGCGGGAGCAACCCGGTCAATATACCTATTATTTCTCCTGATGAAATCAATGGTCTGCTTGAAATCACTGAAACTCTCATCCGGAAAACCTACTATCCAACCCGTGTGCGTTGATATCCCCGCCTCCGCGAACAAACGCAATAATTCCTCTCCTTCTTCAAGCCTAACCCCTTTTTTGAATTTATTTAATATATTCTGGGAGCCGCTCTCGATCCCGGCAAAAATAAAATAGCACCCTGAAGCCCTCATCTTCATTATTAAACTCTTATTCATCTTCCTTACCGTTATGTATCCGCCCCACTGTATTTTAGTATTATCTTGAATAAGCATATCGCATAATTTTTCTAGCTCTATTAGATTGCCATTTAACAAAAGGTCATTAAACCTAATGGTATTAATCGCGTATTTCGAAATTATCTGTTTTATTTCCTGAAAAATATTAACTGCGCTCCTATTCCTGTAAACCTGCCAAAATGATTTTTCATTGCAAAAAGCGCAGTTATACAAACACCCCCTGCTGGTCAGTATAGGAACCAGCCTTTCCTTATACATACTAAAGTCAAAATCTGAGAAATCCGCAAAGGGGAGGCTATCCAAATTATCTAATGGCTGACGATGGCCGCAATATACCGCTTGATTATTGAGTTTTATTAGCGCACCGTTACAAAACTCAACCTTACCGTATTTTTCGTAAGACGCCACGATTTCTTGCAGAGTAATCTCCCCTTCTCCCGATACAACGATATCAACATAACTATAATTTATAATGCTGTCGGCCACCCCATTATCACGCCGGCAGAAAGGGCCTCCAAATATTACCTTTATTCGGTCATTTTTTATCTTTAGCTTTTGCGCTAACAATAAAGAAACCTGAAGGTTAGTGCTATATACTGAGAACCCAAGAATATCTGGCTTTAAGCCAACCAACAACTCAACCCATTCATTAATCCTCTCTTCCCCAACCATCGATTCCGCGAAACCCTTATCGTGCCAAAGGGCTGCCCTATCCAAGTCCCAGTAGATTTCTCTTTTTTCCTCTGGCAGTTCATTAAATAATTTGATGCTCAAATCTAGCGTTACAACCTCGTGGCCTTGGTTTTTTAGTGAGGCGGACAAAAGGGCTAAAGATAAAGGCGGATGCAATACGCCATACGAAGGGCAGGTAATCAATACGACTCTCATTGTATCTTTATGCCTCGGCTATCATCAAGGTTCATTTTATTGCCCTGTTTAATAACTTTTCTAAAAACAAATCGTTAGTCCATGGTTATCTTAAATTTCTTAGTATTAAAGAAACTGGCTTGCAAATAACTATAAATTAAGCTAGCGATAATTTGGTGGCCTTCGCGACTTGGATGCATATAATCTTCGTTCATCATCCTTAAATTCTTAATATCTTTTTCCGGTAAATAATCGCGTAGGTTAAGATATGATACCTGCAAATCTTTAGCTACTTTACATATAGTCTGATATTCTTTTTTCTGGTAATCGCTATATTCATCAAAAGGCATAAGATAAGGAAAAATTACTGTAAATAAAGGTATCTTGTGCCGTCCGCATATTTCTTTTATCTTCCCCAGATAATGCCTCCCGTTTTCCTCCAGCGGGTCAATACCTTTCTGCGTTTTCTTCTTACTGAACAAATAACTATTCAATTTCAAGGTTATAAATCTATATAGATGTGAGTATTTCATAAGTAGGGGGCTGACATTATACATCTTGGAAACCTCAGAGACAGGAAAATAATACCGATCGGCTCCATCTTTTGTCTTATAATAAGTATTAATGTCAAGGTCAAAGTCATTCAGGCAGAAGAAGATAAGAACAATATCTGGTTTATAATTAATACCACTGTTTTCTAAATAAATTGCATACCGACGCACATCATAACTTGTTACTCCGGCATTCCAAATTTGAAAATTTTTATAGCGCGATTGCGATAAGACATTGCTACTTTTATTCAGATAATCCTCTAAAAAATCGCACGAAAACCCCTGTGCGGCAATAGAATCACCGAGGACCAAAATGCGAAATGTCTCTTTATCCTTGTGAAAACCATATTCTTTACCTATTAAACCGTAAGAATTCGTCTTAATTTTAGCCGCTGGACAATCAAGGTTGGGGACATGTTCGTATCCCAGTAATTTAGAGGGCTGTAAAGCCATAAAATCAGCTTTTACCGAATCTACCTTAAAAGCGTTATAGACATACCCAAATTTTGGATTTACTCGTAAAAATAATTCTAAAAATAGCAATGAAAGTATAATATTTAAAAAGATTATACTAAGTATTCTAAATATTTTTCTTTTCATAGTATAGAACCATATCTAGCCCCTTATCCAAAAATCCGAATCTAAAACAAGATTAATCTGCCCTATCTTGAGACAATTGACGCAGGTATTTTTTATACCCCGATCAACTCTTATCCTCTTTTTCATAAATTCGCGCGCAGTCCTATAATAGGCATTATTCCATAATTGCATGAATCCCTGATCAAAGATGTTCCCGAAATCCTCTTCTTCGAGATAAACACCGCAACACGGAGAAACTGATCCGTCCCAATTAACCGTA
>JAPLLP010000126.1:8754-16345 GCA_026387515.1 Candidatus Omnitrophota bacterium
TTTTTTGTATCGCCTGATAAATCATACCTGCTATATTGGGGGTCAAGCGGCACCCAATCCTTATATTCAACCGAGTCTGCCGCGATAAACGCGGAGTTTATCCCTACGTCATCCACCCCCAACTCTCTACCCATTTTCCTAGCTATATCAATTTCGTGTTCGTTGTGCCTGAAAACCAGAAATTGCCAAATAACCGTTGGCAGACGGCTATTTAACTCTTTCTTTTTCCTAACTAGGGTCTTTATGTTTTCTATGGCTTTGGTAAAGCTGCCTCCTCTTCTATATCTCTCGTAAGTCTCCTGGCTGGCGCCATCAATAGAAAGTATCAACCTGTCCAACCTGGAATTAATCATATCTTCCGCGCTTATTTCATTAAAATTTTGAAAGTTAGTGCTCAGGGTAACGTGGATATCAAATTTTTTGGCGTAAGAAATCATCTTATAGATATCATTGTTAAGCAGTGGCTCTCCCCAATTCTGCATATCAATGTGTAAAAGATGAGGACCCAGGATATCCATAATCTTCTTGAATTGTTCCTTGTTCATCATCCCCTTGGGACGTTTAATATTCCCGAAACCGGTAGGGCAAAAAGGACAACGCAGGTTGCATATATTGGTGGGGTCAATGGTAAGCCAAACAGGATAACTATTGCAGTAGACCGACTTTTCCTCAAATTCCCGCAGAACAGTATCGAAATTTTTGTATTTCTGATCTTGCTTCTTATCCTTCAACAGGTTAATTATAAAATGCTCATTTCCATTCATAATTCCCTTAATTGATCCGATTAATTATAAAAAGTTTAGGTGTTCCTTTGGCTGCTTTATATTCCAAAGGATCTGATTAAACGTATTATCCCGGCACAAAGGAATGCAGTCGCGAAAATCTATTCTTCCAATTGCCAGCTTACGCCTACGGGAATCCCATATCTTTTTAAAGGTTTCTTTGGTCAAATCTCCTATACAATATTTCTTGTAACCTCTTGTGTGACAACAGATATACATCTTGGCGGAAGCGGATATAACCGTGGCGAATTGCTGGCCGTAGCATTTACCGTAATGCCTGCCAAACTGTGGGTCCTTAGCCATTTCGTATTTGTGTTGAGAATATAAGACCTGGAAGCCATTACCAGAATACTCCAAGCACTCTAGAATCTTATTTTCCACATCAGCCCAATGGTATTCAAATCTTCCACCGCGGTGGATCTGCATAGGCCTGAACTGCAAATAATTAACCCCTAATTTTTTTGCCAAAACAGTAGCCTTTATCATATCAGCTACCGAGTGCTCACAGGTCAAGAAACCCAGACCAATAGTACAGCTGCTTTTTATCTTATTTTTCACATTTACTAGAAGTTTTATCTTATCAACAATTGTATTAAACTCATTGCCATCTCTGCCATGGGTTAATTTAAACACCTCAGGCGTTCCCGCATCCAAAGAAACCCTCACCCAGGTACAATTCTTTGTTATAATCCGTGCTGCCTTTTCATTAATAAGCGAACCGTTAGTAATAAAACCGATATCCAAACCTTTTGATCTTGCTAGTTCAACCGCTTTTAAAGCGCAAGGATTACAGAGCGGCTCTCCTCCTCCTGTAAAGATCAAACCCCGGATCTTATTTTTTGCCAACTGCCCGATTATACTTTGAGCAGACTTAAAAGGCATCGAGTTATTATCCGCGGCCCTAAAATAATTTACCACGCACTCCGGGCAACGGTGATTGCATAGGTTAGTCAAGTCTAATTCCACCGTGATAGGGGTAGGGTTACCGCCTTTCAACCATTCATTAACCCTATCTAAGTGTTTTAAGATTTTGTCTGAGCTGAACTGCCTCACATCAAATTGTTTCATATACTCCTTCTTTTCTCTTCAAGATAATCGCCTTTAAATCTTTAAAAACTAACCGCAAGAGCGTTCTTAATAAAATGCATGTAACCTTAATCAACAAATATATAAATATTGGTATTATAATCAAGAAGCTAAAGGGCTTTTTTAGGTACCCCCAAATATTTCTATAATCCAAACTCCACCACTGGTGCCATTTATTATAGAGGAGCACCTTCGCCTTCATTTCCGCGATAGCAACAAAAAGGGTAGGAATATCCAAAGTTGTCAGGATTATGTGGCTAAATTTCTCTTTACGCATACGGTACAACTGCCTATCTAAACTACACTTTTTATCCAGCTCTTCAAGGACAACCAATTTCGCCTGCGGGAACATGCTCACAAAATAGTGTTTTCTTGCGGCAAAAGTTAATACGGTAATGTCGGGGTTAATAAAATTTACATATGCGCGCCTTACTGCTGTCGATACGTGGCCCATATCGGTATAACCGTTATCCACTAGTAGGATCGGCGACCTCGTATCAATTTCGTCTAAATCAGCAATAATCACAAAATATCTACCGATCGTTTTCAAAAGGCCTCTTGGCCCTCTGTTTTTCGTTTCGCGCCTATCCATGCTTGTCTTGCCTTTTAAAACATCCAGGATGGACTTCTGCCTTAAACTATGCCATTCTTCCCACCTATTACGCAAAAACACCGGGCATCTTCCAAAGGCCAGAGAGATAAACACCAGAGACGCGTCTAAGGTTGACAAAACAATGAATTTGTAGTTCTTTCTCAATAACAAAACTAGAGATATAGCTAATTTAAAATTGTTTATTTTTGCTATTTTTTCAGCGGAAATTATTTCTGCTTCCGGAAAATTGTTTTTTATGAAATCTTCTCTATCTTGTTGAGTTAAAACCACAAGGTTTGCATTCCTGAATTTATCTTTTGCATTCGTAACAATCAGCGCAAAATCTTCTGCCGAAAGGTGTCCGCCATCTACTACTAATACGGACTGGCGGACCTGATGTTCGTCCTTCTGGCTTAAAATAATTATAAACTTGCCTATTTTTCTAAGGAAATGTTTCATATTCAACAATTTAATGGGCATCCTAATTCTTAATCGCCTGCGCGACAAGGCAGAATGGTCAGGCGACCATAACCCTTTCATTCACATCGTCTTGATTCACAGAATAGAGTAGCGCCGCTGATTTTAAAACCCTGTCATTACGAAGGCATAATTACAAAGGCATTAATAAAAACACGGCTTTCATCTAAACCTTATCTTAATTTTTTCTTTTCAGGCATTGACTGAATGTTCTTATAGAGATTCCGCGCGTAATTGTCTTCGGGGATAAGTTTAAGCGCTTTTTCTATTGCCTGAGTCGCTTTTTCTTTATCGTTTAGCATATAGTAGATCCCTGCGGCATCCCTATTAACCCATGGATCATCGGCAGAAATTGTCAAGGCCTTTTCAATTTCAGTTTTTGCTAAACGGCCATATTTATCTTTATCTCGCGAGGTTACCGATATTCCCAATAGCCCATTATAAGTATTTGCTAAAGCCCTCACTGCCCAAGAATTTTTAGGTTGTATATCTATTGCCTTCTTTAAAGTTTTCTCGGATGAAATAAAATCTGACTTTTTCGCATAATTCTCCCCTAATATAATTAATGCTTCTGTATTCTTTGGGTCAGACTTTAGATACTCATTGGCTTCTTTGATTACCTCAGCAACTTTCCCTTGTTTGTGGTAATTTCTAACTGCCTCTAAAGATGCTCCGGATACAGCGACTCCTTTAAAGGAGAGAATCGAAATCAAAATCAATATAACGACTACCGCCATGCTTACAAATAATTTGTTTTTCATCAAACTCCTCCTTGTTTTGCATCAAAATGGACTATCTGCTTTGCTTCTTTCCCCTCCTTTCTTTAGTATTTTTGTTAAAACTGCCGCTGTCTCGCTCAGTAACCGAAATTCAGTTAGCAAGCACCTCATTCTTGACTCTTAGAAAAATGTTCGCGGTCTGAGTTTGGCAAGCGCACACAAATCCCAAGCGAAGAAACATGGTCAATTAATTCTTTATACCGCCTCTTACGGATTTCTGGATTATTAAATTCAGACTCCCATTCGGTAGAATTTTCGAAAACCCGTATCCCATACTTCTTCGGATTGGACGCAAGATCGTTATTGCCCAAGAAACACACCGGATGTATGGTTATATTGTCCACGTATTTACGAATCCGAGATATGAATTTAAGCGTCTGCTGAAAATCTTCCTCGGTTTCTTCTGGATACCCATTAATAAAATCGGTGTAAATCTTCATTCCCCTTTTGTTCATTGCCTGAAATACGCGTTCCGCAAGCGCAGTGGTATAAGGCCGCTTCATGCTGCGGAGAATCCGATCGGAACCACTTTGAAGCCCGATCCCCCAATCTCTAAAACCAGCTTTTGCAAGTTTATCCAGAAAATCATCATCAAGCATCCCATTAAGCACTTGCCCGAACCCGAAAAAATCTCTTTTAGTTCCGTCATCAATCAACAAATTACAGAGTCGATATAAAAGCGCTATGTTCGCATTCATCGAATGATCGCAAGAATAAAAACTCTGGATAGAAGGATACCGCGTAGCACAATCTTTTATCTCGGCAAAAATATTCTCGGCACTGCGGGAATAGAAATTTCTCCAGTTTAATCTAAGACTGCAAAATGAACAAAGCCATGTACACCCACGGTTGAATAAAATTGGGTAGTGAGGATAAAGGTATTTAATGAAGTCGAATGAAGAATAATCGGGAAAAGGTAAAGAATCAAGGTCTTGAATCTGCTCACGCATACCACCATCTATAACTACATTTCCGATGCGATGTTTAGTTCCGGGGATTGGATCGTCCCTAGCCTGAGACTCGACTATTTCACGGAGCGTTATTTCACCTTCTCCCAGCACAGAATAATCAACAAACGTACTCTGCATACAGCTAGCTGATGATAAAGCAACCTGTGGTCCTCCTATGACAACCAGCGTTTTAGGACATCGCTCCTTGATCAATCGAGCAATCGATAGAGAGAAAAATGTTTGCGCTGTCCACGTAGAAATACCTACCACATCAGGATCAAAAGCAACAATATCATTCACCCATTGGGTTACTAATTCATTTTGCTGTATAAAAAGGCCTCGCTGCATTTCTTCGTTATCCCAATACCAAGTATCACTATCCTTTCTAACAGACAACTCACAATTAAAATCTCGGGCATAAACTTCATGGTTATGTTTTTTAAGATATGCTGCTAGATATGCAATATCAATTGGCATCAGACTTGAAAAACGAACAGGAAATATAAAAAGTCCTACTCTCATATCTTACTTAGTTTTTTGTTCCATTTTTTTGTAGGCATCGTAATTTTTTAAAGATCCGTCCCTAAAAATTTTTACTTTATCGCGGCTTACTCCTATTTCAATCCCCAAAGAATAAACCAGTTCACAAAAGGCCTCAAAACGCCGCAATCTTTCCGGATAGTTGTTCTTTCCGTCAGCCGACTCCCAGAAGCTTGAGTTTGGTTTCGGCAAAACACCAAATTCTTCCGCGTGCTCATATAGGTAAGTCCCTCTATCAATATAACAGAACGATTCGCTAGGGAGCACTTTATCTATGTATTTACGGTTTCTTTTTATAAAATCCATGGTTTGCTGAAAATCATCTTCCGTCTCGGTAGGAAACCCAAACATAAAATTCAAGCTAATAAATATACCGGCGTCATGCGTTGAACGTATAACTGTTTCGGCATCACTAATGCTCAAATTTTTTCTCATCTTATCTAATACTCTCTGCGATCCGCTTTCAATCCCGTAAGATAAAAAAGTGCAGCCAGCTTGTTTCATTTTCATCAAAAGTTCCGGGCTCATTTCTTTACGGATAATTCCCTCGCCGCACCATGTGAACGAAGTCATAAGCCCCTTGGTTGTATCGTCAATTATCAAATCGCATAGCCGCGACAATTCCTTGACGTTGCCGTTCAGCAAGGGATCATATAAAAAGAAGCTATTTATCCCATTGGATTTGTTCAATTGGTATTTCATCTCCCTGAATATCCTATCCGCTGTCATAGAACGATATTTCTTCCAGAATGAATTGACGGTGCAATAAACGCACCTCTGAAAACATCCTCTAGAAGAAAGAAAAGGCAGAACACTGGGGATTTCGTAAGAGGCAGGCGTAAAATCTCCAAAATCCGCAAAGGCAAGGGAATCTAATTCCATGACTGGGGCGCGGTCTCCGCAATCTATAAAGCTGCCTTCTTTTTTTAAAAGGGCCCCGCGGCAATAATCTACTCTCCCGTTTTTTTCTAACTTCTGCGCCAATTCAAGTATTGTTTCGTCGCCTTCTCCCACAACCACAATATCTACATTGCTATCTTTAATGAATGACTCGGCCTTAAGCTCTCTTAAACACTGGAATCCCCCGAACACTATTACTCTTCGCTTGTCAATTTCCTTAATTCTCCTAGCTAATACCAAGCTCACAATTTCGTTAGGAAAGTAAACTGAAAACCCTATTAACTGGGAATCCGTTGACAATATCTTTAATACGGTTCTGTCTATCAAATCCCGGTGCTCCGATAAAAATTCTGAGACAAAAGCAGGATCTGTCCAAAACGAATCCTCTTCCTTCCGCCATTTTGTTTTATATTTTTCGCTACAACCATGGTAAAAGTCATTATTTAAATCGAAATTATAAACCTGGTGCCCATTTTTCTTTAAGGATGCCGAGAGTAAGGCTATCGCCAAATGCGGCATCTCTCTAGACCAGGCAGGACATAAAACTAGCGCTACTTTCATTCAGATCTTCACCTTAAGATACCCAACTACGAATGTTAATAACACTTGTTGTTAACGGTTGCGCTGTAGGTAATTATACAATCTTTCCTGCAAATAGCGGCATCGCTTGCAATAATCATCTTACGATATTCCTGCATCTTATCGCTATTCCAGGCCTCTATCAGGCTATCCTTAAAAATGTTCCCGATTGGCTGCTCACACCAACAATCAGGATAGATATTACCTTCTCTTTCAATGCTGACCCATAAAGCCTTCCAGGGATAATTGCAAAATAATCCGGATGCGTTTATCGCTGGAGGAGATTGCTGTTTAATCTCGTTTTCCCCAACAACAGAAGAAACTGGCAGATTTGCTGGCCAAAAGGGACTATGCCGGAATAGCTACCTATGAGATTGCCGGGCAGAAATATGACCGGTTGATTCTGGAAGATATAATAAACAAGCAATCTCAGATCGCGGCGGCCCAACTATCCGTGGAACAGGCCAAACAAAATATAGAACTATATAAGCGGACTCTGGACCAGGCTCAGATGAGTATCAAGGTAGCCCGAAAGCAACTGGACAATGCTACCATGGTTGCCCCCATTGATGGCATAGTTATTAGTCTCGATGTCAAAGAGGGGGACACAGTACTGTCCCCAACTATGAGTTCCAGGGCAATCATGTATATTATCGATCCCAAGAGCATAGAGATTAATGCGCAAATAGATGAAATAGACATCGCCAGTATCAAGCTGGGCCAAAGGGTAGTGATTAATATGGACTCCCTGCCGGACAGCAAATTCGAAGGTAAGGTTACCGCTATCGACCTGGTACCTGTAGCTAATCCGGCTAATTCCGGAGTAGTAGTCTATGAGGTAAAAATCGGTTTCGCCGAGATTCCGGCGGCAGTTAAAGTGGGCATGAGCGCCACTGTTGATATTAT
>JAPLLP010000190.1 GCA_026387515.1 Candidatus Omnitrophota bacterium
ATTTAGGAATATAAAATAACGGGTCGTACCCAAAGCCCGCGCTGCCTTTGGGCTCAAAAGCAATTAAGCCGGAACAATCCGCCTCCACCACCCCGACTAAACCCCGTTTATCCGCTAAAGCCACCGCGCAAACATAACGCGCTTTTCTTTCTGCCACAGGCACAGCTTTTAATAGTTTCAATAACTTCAGATTATTTTTAATGTCGCTCTTATCCCTGCCTGAAAAACGCGCCGAATAAATCCCCGGCGCCCCATCTAAAACGTCAACGCATAACCCTGAATCTTCACCCAGACAAAGCTCACCGGTGAAACGCGCTAATCTTGCCGCTTTTTTTATGGCATTGGCTTGAAAAGTTTTACCATTTTCAAGTACTCTCGGAACATTTTTATAGGCATCCAAAGCAAGCAGTTTTAAATTCATGCCTCTAAGAATAGCTTTTATCTCGGATAATTTTTTTTTATTTTTTGTGGCCACTACCAGCTGCTTCATTATAACAAAATATCCCCGACTAATTTTCTTTGAATCGCGAAAAGTTCCTGGATTCCTTTTTTAGCCAAATCCAACATCGTATCCAGCTTAGCTTTAGAAAAAGGCTTACGCTCCGCGGTACCCTGTATCTCAATAAATTCTTCCGCGCCGGTCATAATCACATTCATATCCACTTGGGCTTTGGAATCTTCCGCGTAACATAGATCTAAAATCATGGTATCAATCAAAACACCTACGCTGGTCGCCGAAATATAGTCCTGAATGGGAACTTTATTAATCTTGCCGTCTTTTTTAAGCTTCTGCAGAGCATCCACTAGAGCAATGAAACTTCCGGTAATCGCCGCTGTACGCGTGCCTCCATCGCCCTGGATGACATCGCAATCTATCCAAATCGTGCGTTCACCAATTTGCTTCATATCCGTAACTGACCTAAGAGACCTGCCGATTAAACGCTGAATCTCATAAGTACGCCCGGAATCTTTGCCGCGAGGTATGCGCGTCCCGCATGAGCGGAAGTGCGTCCGGAATCCTTGCCGCGAGGAATACGCGTTCCGCATGAGCGGGGCAACATGCCATACTCGGCAGTAACCCAACCAGTGCCGGAATTTCTTAAGAATGGAGGAACAGTTTCTTCCACCGAAGCCGTGCAAATTACCTTAGTATTGCCTAACTCAATCAAACAAGATCCTTCGGGGTATTTAATATAATTCCTAGTAATGATAACTTTTCTGATTTGATCATTGCCGCGTCCATCAATCCTGGCCATAAACACTCCCTCCATTAACATCAATCGCTACAATCAAAGGAAAATCTTTGACTTCTAATTTCAAGATTGCCTCCGGTCCTAATTCGCTATAGGCAATGGCTTTAACGCTTTTCACATGTTTACTTAAAAGTGCTCCACATCCGGCATAAGTAATAAAATAAACCCCCTTGTACTTGCGAATCGCATTCCTTACTTCTTCAGAACGATTACCTTTACCAATCATTCCTTTTAATCCATGCTTAAGCAATAGCGGCGTAAAATCATCCATGCGTGAGCTGGTCGTCGGGCCACAAGAGCCGATTACTCTTCCTTGAGGAGTTTGCGTAGGGCCGCAATAATAAATTATGGAATTCTTAATTTCAAATGGTAAACGATTTTTATTTTTTATTGCTGC
>JAPLLP010000319.1 GCA_026387515.1 Candidatus Omnitrophota bacterium
GGAATAGGCAAAGGCATTACGTAAATCCAGGTTTATCCGCTCAAGGATAAATCTGGCAGACTGGTAGATCTCGATATTTTCCCGGATATTTTTGTAGCCAAAGATCCCCGTGCGAAACGCCGAATAAATACTCACCATGACCACCGCAAATATCGCGGAGGCGATCAATAATTCTACTAAACTAAAGGCTTTTGTTTTTTTCATCGTAAATAGGTCACCAGATTCAACGCCTCTTGCCTATCTCTTCTTACCCAGTTGATCCCCAGATTTAACTTATTAAGAGCCGTACCCTGGTCCTGTTCAATAGTATAATTCCATTTGAATCTTCCTTGTTCACCGCTATCCTGCTTGGCATAACCAGGAGGTATCAGTTTCTCCTGAAACTCCAGTTCCTGCAGCTTATCAGTTACCAAAAATAAGGCCCTGACATAATCCGAGGCTACCCCGGCTACCCGCGAGGAATAAGTCAAAGCCTGAACAACCGTGATAATGCCTACGGATAATATGCCTACTGCAATTACCACCTCAAGTAAAGAAAACCCGCGCTTATTAAGATTGGATTTTAACGCCACCCAAAACCCCTCTGGTAGTTAGATTGACCGCCTCGCCGGAATCCTGCCTCAAAGTAACCGTACTATCATCAATGGAACCGTCCGGATAAAAAACGATCCGGTTGCCTTCTATATCGCTACTTATGCTCAAGCCCCGGGGTAGATTATAAACCTTTTCCAGGGCCTGGCAGGAATTAGCCCGGCTATCAATATTTAAATAAATAGCCCTTCTCTCTACTATCGCGCGTTGCGATAAAAAGTTCATTAATGACGCCAATTCACCGGCTGAATTTTCCAGCTGAAAACGTCCAAACGCCTTGCGGAACCCGCCTATAGCAACGCTGGAAAGAATCCCAATTATGACAATGACAAAAAGTAGCTCCAGAAAAGTTATGGCGCGAAGATAACCCCTATTTATTCTGGTCATTACAGATATCGTCGTCGGCCTTAGACTCATCGGCCCCTTTGGAACAAAGCCGATAATCTTGCCCTCCGTTAGGAGGCTGATAATCATAAACCCTGCCCCAAGGGTCTACGGGTTTTTTCTTCAGGTACGGCCCCTTCCAGCTGTCAGGATTTGAGCCCTTTTGGGTCAACTCATCCAGAGAATTAGGATAGTGTCCGATATCCATCTCAAACATATCCAGGGCCAAGGCAATATTGGCATTTACATCCGCGCGCGCCGCGGCAACCCTGGCCTGTTCAGAACGGCCCACCAGGCGCGGCATAACCATTGCCGCCAGCACTCCTATAATGATAACAACGAGCATTACCGGCTCAAGCAGCCGCGTCAAGCTCTTTAAAGTGCGGTCGGTTTCTCGCTCGTAATCCAGGGCTACCCGCATCAGCGAGGTATCAAGAGACCCTGTCTCTTCCCCTATAGCCAATATGTTAACCACAAATTCCGGAAAGATCTTAGACTCCCGGAAACCCTGGGACAAGCTCTGGCCGCTATTTATCTTTTCCTTAAATTTAGCTGCCTCCGTCTTTATGACCTGATTCTCGACTATGGAAATTGTGATATCCAATGCCGGAGTAATCGGGATACCACTTGAGAGTAAAAGAGATAAAGTGCGGCAGAACCGGGCAATCTCGGTTTTTAAAACTATCTGCCCAAATAATAGCATCTTAAGCTTAAAACTATCTATGGATAATCTTCCTTTACCGGATTTATACAAACGCCGCAACAAGAACACTATCACTATGATGGAGGCAATAAACAGCCACCAGTAATTACGCATAAAACCAGAAACCGAGATCAATATCCTCGTCGGCAGAGGTAGGGCCTGCCCCATATCCTGGAACATGACCACCAGCCTCGGTATGACAAAAACCAATAATACCACTACCGTAAGCACACTTACGGTAAAGATGAAAAATGGATAGGTCATCCCCGCGCGCAGGTTATCCTTGAATTCTTCATCCGCCTCCAGGAATTCCGCCAGGCGTTTCAAGGTATTATTCAGGCTGCCGCTGGCCTCCCCTACCCGCACCATCGCGCAGTAAAAGTTAGGGAATAAAGAAGGAAAAGCAGCCAAGCTGTCAGATAAAGTTTTGCCGTCCTTAATCCTTCCTGTGACGTCGGATAAAATTACGCTAAGGCGCTTATTTGAGGTCTGGCTTGAGATGATATTCAGGGCGTTTAAAATATTCACCCCGGAATCTATGAGGCTGGAAAGTTGACGAGTAAATAGAAAGATTTCTTTTTTGGGAACTCTGTTGAGATTGAATAAACCGCTACCATCCTTAGAAATAGCTTCGTAATTCACCGAAATGGGAAAATAACCCATTTTAGTGAGTTTATTTATGGCGTCCTGTTCCGATTCCGCTTCAATGTAACCCTGAGCGGTGGTTTGCGGCAGGGTCTTGGCAACATAAGAATACCGGGGCATTTTTATTCTTCAGGCAACTCTTCCTGCTGGGTTACTCGGACTACCTCCGTGAGTGTAGTTATTCCGGACTTGGCCTTTTCCAGGCCATTCTGGCGCAGGGTGCGCATGCCCTGGCTGATAGCTTTTTGCTTTATCTGCTGGCTAGAGGCATGAGAAAGCATCAACTCCCTGATAGGCTCGGTAACTAAAAGCAACTCATGTATCCCCGTCCTTCCGTGGTATCCGGTAAAGCGACATGCTTCACAACCCTTACCCTCATAAAATTCCATTCCCTTAAGTTCTTTTCCTATTTCCCCAACTTGGGCCAAAAGCTCTTGACTTGCCTTTACCGGAACTCTGCATTTTTGGCAAATAGTGCGCACCAACCTCTGGGCCATCAAACACTCAAGAGAAGATGAGACCAAAAACGGCTCTATCCCCATATCTAATAAACGGGTAACCGCACCGGCAGCATCATTGGTGTGCAGGGTGGAAAAAACCAGATGCCCGGTTAACGCCGCGCGGATGGCGATCTCTGCCGTTTCATAATCGCGCACCTCTCCTACCATCATTACATCAGGATCATGTCTGAGCATATGCCTTAAGGCCGCGGCAAAGGTAAATCCTATCTGCGGAATAACCTGCACCTGGTTCACGCCCCTGAGCTGATACTCAACCGGATCTTCTATGGTGATAATCTTGATGGCGCTTGAGTTTATCCTGGCCAAAGACGCGTATAGGGTGGTAGTTTTCCCTGAACCCGTGGGGCCGGTAACAAAGATGATCCCATGCGGCCTCTTGATCACGGTTTCGATGATCTTTAAATCCTCAGGCAAAAGGCCCAGTTTCTCCAATTCCAGGAAAAAACGGGTGCTTAAGATCCTTATATGTACCGCTTCGCCAAAAGCGGTGGGCATGATCGAGACGCGCAGGTCTAATTCCTCGTCATTAACCTTTATCTTGAACCTTCCGTCCTGCGGCAGGCGGCGCTCGGCAATATTAAGGCTAGACATAATCTTAATGCGCGAGACGATCGCGGGATGAAAATATTTGATGGTTTCGGGAGTATTTATATCATAGAGAATACCGTCTATCCTAAAACGTGTGCGCAATTCGTCCTGAAACGGCTCAAGGTGGATATCGCTTGCCCGGTCCTTAATCGCCTCGGATAATATCTGGTTTACGAATTTTACTATTG
>JAPLLP010000335.1 GCA_026387515.1 Candidatus Omnitrophota bacterium
CCAATAAGGAGTCGGGAAAGGTTTCTCTCGGGTTAAAGCAGAGATTGCCCGATCCTTGGCAGGATATTGAGACTAAATATACCGTGGGCACCAAGATAAAAGGGAAAGTAGTTAATATTCTTCCTTACGGCGTTTTTGTGGAACTCGAGAAAGGTATCGAGGGTCTGATCCACGTATCCGAGATGTCCTGGTCAAAGAGGATTACCAATCCCGGAGAGATGTTTGCCATTGGGGATATGGTAGAGACGCAGGTGTTAAATATCGATAAGGATGGGCGGAAGATCTCCTTGAGTATTAAACAGCTGGAACAGAATCCCTGGCTGGACGCGGATGTGAAATTTCCCGTCGGTAGCAAGATAGACGGTAAGGTGCGCGGTTTCACGGACTATGGGGTATTTGTAGAGTTGGACTCAAGCCTTGAAGGGATGATCCATGTTTCTGACCTTTCCTGGACCAAGAGGGTCTCGCATCCTCAGGATGTATTAAAGAAAGGTCAGAAGGTGGAAGTGGTAGTGCTGTCGGTTGATTCCCAAAACCGGCGCATAGCCCTTGGTCTAAAACAGCTGCAACCAAATCCCTGGCCGGAGATCGCCTTAAAATATCCTATGGATACCGTGCTTGAGTCGGAAGTGGTTAATATCACGGATTTCGGCGTTTTTGTGAAACTAACCGAAGACCTTGAGGGCCTGGTTTATGCCAGCGAAATAGATAAAGAGATGGTGAGCAGTCTTAAGCCGCAGGATAAGTTGAAGGTTAAGGTGATTAAGATCGATGCCGAGGCGGGAAAGATCGGCCTCACCGCCAAAATATAAGATATGGATATTAATAAACAGCTTGAGGTTATTAAAAGAGGGGTAGTGGAGATTATTTCTGAGCCGGAGCTTAAGAAAAAAATTCAGGAATCTCTGGCTCAGAATCGCCCTTTAAGGATCAAAGCCGGATTCGACCCTACGGCCCCCGACCTGCACCTTGGCCACACGGTGTTGCTGCGCAAGCTGCGCCAATTCCAGGATCTGGGCCATCACGTGATCTTTCTGATCGGGGATTTTACCGGCCGCATCGGAGATCCCACAGGACGATCAGAATTGAGAAGACAGCTCACCAAAGAAGAAGTTTTAAAAAATGCCCAGACCTATAAAAAGCAGATATCCAAGGTTCTGGACCTGAAGAGGCTGCAAATAGTTTTTAACAGCGAGTGGTTTGATAAGATGCCGATGCTGGAATTCCTGGAACTGACTAAACTTGCCACGGTTTCACAGATGTTGGCCAGGGAGGATTTTAAGAAGCGTTTGAGCCGCAATGAAAATATTTCCCTGCTGGAATTCATGTATCCGCTCTTGCAGGGGTTTGATTCGGTAAAACTGAAAGCCGATATTGAACTTGGGGGGAGCGATCAGATATTTAATCTCTTGGTAGGACGGGATATTCAGAGGGATTTCGGGCAAGCGGAGCAGGTGGTTATTACTATGCCGCTCTTAGAGGGGACCGACGGCAAACAAAAAATGAGCAAATCCTACGGTAACTACGTGGGTATCAATGAGCCCGCGGATGAGATCTTTGGCAAGTTAATGTCGATATCGGATGAGCTGATGTTTAAGTATTATGAGCTTTTAACCGACCTTGATCTCGAGGAGGTCCGCGCAAAACATCCTAAGCAGGCAAAAGAGGAACTGGCGTGGCGTATTGTCAGTGATTACCACGGCGAGAACTCTGCCGACAGCGCCCGTAAGAATTTCGATAATGTTTTTAAGAATAAGGAGTTACCGGAGTCTATTAATGAATGTGTCATAGGAGAGGACAAAAAGATCATTGATATCTTGACTGCTAGCGGACTTGTCAAATCCAAGAATGAGGTCCGCAGGCTTATCCAACAGGGAGGGATTATTTTTGATGATCAGAAAGTAAGCATAGAGGATTTTCTTATCACCAAAAGCGGCATAGCGAAGATTGGCCCCCGCCGGTTCCTTAAAATTATTAGAAAATAATTCCTTAACTGGAAAAAGCTCATATGCGACTCGACAGTTTTACCAAGAATAGCCTGATCATATTTGTAGCCTCCGGCGTGGGTAGTTTTTTAAATTTTTTATACCAGTGGATTATTATTAGGTTATTAACACCTGAGGCTTTCGCTTCATTAAGTTCTCTTTTGTCACTGCTTTTTATTTTCATCCTGCCTTTTAGCGCCTTTACCATTATGGTGACTAAACACGTTTCCACTTCCAGGGCCCGCCAGGACCAGGATTGCCTTAGAGGGGACTGGCAGGTATTAGCGCTCCATTCCCTATTTTTTAGCACTGTTATTTTTCTACCCTTCATTTTTTTCCCTTCAGCAATAGCTAACTTCTTGCATATCGGATCGTCCTCAAGCGTGGTAATCCTGGGAGCGATTATTTTTTTTAGCGGTGTCAGTTCGGCTCTCACCGGAGGGCTGCAGGGCCTGGAGAAATTTAAGCTCATAGCGGCTCTTTCGCTCGTGGCAGGGATATTGAAGCTTGTTTCTCCCTCGGTGTTGTTTAATTTCTTCCCTCAACTGGAAAGCGCGTTATTAGGCTTTTTGGTGGCTTTAGTTTTTGTGATCATCATAAGCGTGCCTCCGATATTACCATTATTCAAGAAAGGGCAAAAAGGGACTAGCACGAGAGAATTGTATATTTATATCCTACCGGTTTTGGGCGCATCCCTTATTTTCTTGCTACTCACTAATCTTGATATGATTCTGGTTAAACATTTTTTTAGTCAACAGGCGCAAGACTACGCGGTGGCCCAGCTTTTCGGAAAGATTTTGATTTTCTTACCGGGGATGATCTATGCTGTGATGTTTGCTCGTTCATCCAGTCTTCACGCGCAAAAGCAGAGTTCAAAAAATATCCTTAAAAGCACCTTGTTTTTTACCTTGATACCGGGGCTCCTGGTTAGCATAATTTTCAATCTATTCCCGGAGCTAGTGTTTAGTATCTTGGCGCACAGGTTTAATCCCCAGATCATAATGTTGGGCAGGATTTTTTCATTCAGCATGTTAATCTTCGCTATGGTTAATACTCTATTTTATTATCAACTTTCAGTTGAGCGTTTTAATTTTCTCTTGCCTTCGGCTTTTATCACTGCTGGCGCGTACTTGTTACTCTGGTTTTGGCATACAAATATCCTGTCCTTCGCGGGGATCTTGTTTGCCGCCTCCGCGTGCGTTTTTATTATCAATCTGCGTTCATCTTTAAAGGTTGTGTCCAGATGAAGGGATTAAAAGGAAAAATTTCCATTATTATGCCGGCTTACAACGAGGCCAACCGTATAGCCTCTAGCATCGAGGAAACGGCAAAAACCTTCGATGGTTTTGATTGCGATTGGGAGCTCTTGGTCATAGACGACGGCTCAAGCGATAATACTTACGAGATCGCCTGTTCGCTAATCGAAAAATATAATAACCGGTTGATCGTGAAAAAGAATCCTTCTAACCTGGGTAAAGGCGCGGCAATCAAACTGGCTATACAGCATTTTACGGGAGAATACGCGGTATGGCTTGACGCGGATATGGATTTACATCCAAGCCAGATCCCCGCCTTATTTGATATCATGCGTCTTAATGACGCAAGCGTGGTTATCGGTTCCAAACTGCACCCTAATTCAATAGTTATTTACCCCCTGGAGCGCAGGATAATCAGCAAGGTGTATTATTGGTTGATCAGGTCTTTGTTTGATCTGCCCTGCCATGATACGCAGACCGGGCTAAAGCTTTTTAAGTCCGAGGTATTAAA
>JAPLLP010000061.1 GCA_026387515.1 Candidatus Omnitrophota bacterium
ACTTCACGGATGGACGGCTGAGGCCTCCGCGGCCAAGCTATTGAGCGATCTCGGTATCCCGGAAGAATTCCATGCCATTGAGATGAAGAACCTGGAATCGGGACAGAAAGTGCGCATCCTACTGGCACAGGCGTTATTTCATGACCCCGACATACTGATACTGGATGAGCCTACGAATAATCTCGATTTTGAGAGCTGCATGTGGCTCGAAGAATTCTTATGCGATTTTTCCAACACCGCTATTGTTGTCTCGCACGACCGCCATTTTCTTGACAAGGTATGCACGCATATAGCCGATATAGACCATGGCAGAATACAGCTTTGCAAGGGTAACTTCAGTTTTTGGCTTGAGTCCAGCCAGTTAGTACTGAGACAGCGCGCTGAGACCAATAAGAAGATCGAAGAAAAGCGAAAAGAGCTGCAATCTTTTGTAGATCGTTTCAGCGCGAACGCTTCCAAGGCCAGGCAGGCCACAAGCCGCAAAAAGGTCCTGGAAAAACTCACTATAGAAGAGATCGAGCCATCATCAAGAAAGAGCCCATATATCAAATTCGACCAGCTTGCAGCGGCCGGCAATAATATATTACAGATAGACAGCCTTTCCAAGTCATTTGAAGGGCAAGTAATGTTCAGAGACCTCTCTCTGAACATTGAAAGAAGTGACAAGATAGCCTTTATGGGCCACAATAACCTCGCCAAAACGATACTTTTCCAGATACTTGCCGGCGAAATTCCGCCGGACAGCGGCACGTTCAAATGGGGCACATCCACGACCCGCGCTTATTATCCTAAAGACAATGCTAAATATTTCGATAAGGAGATGGATCTTATAGCCTGGATCAGCCAATATAGCGAAGATACCACCAAGAGCTTCGTGCGAGGGTCCCTGGGGCGGATGCTCTTCTCAGGAGACGATGCCATGAAATCCGTGAGCGTCTTATCCGGGGGAGAGCGCGCAAGGTGCATGTTTGCGCGTATGATGCTGGTGCAGGCGAACGTCCTGGTACTGGATGAGCCTACCAACCATCTGGATCTGGAGTCTATAGAGTCCTTAAACCAAGGGCTGGAGAAGTTCCAGGGTACGGTGCTATTCACATCGCACGACCATAAGCTTATCCAGACCGTTGCAAATCGCATAATCGAGATCACGCCTAAAGGGGTAATAGACAAAGCTAATACGACCCTGGATGATTATATATCGGATGAGAAGGTAAAGAAGCAGTTGGCCGAGCTATATTCCTGATATGCTTATAATATGTTTGACTATCCAAATAGCTTATGGTACATTATGAGTAAATACTCAAAACATAACCTGTGCATAATTTTTATAAAATAGGTATTTTCCGCCTTCGCAGTCAATACTTGGTAGATATAATGCTTCGGCGGATTTAAGAGGATAATGCTGTATGCTGGGCAGGCCCATAAAGGTACGAAAAGTACACAAGGATCCGGATACCAAACAGTTTAGCCCCAGGGGGCACAGGGGCAGGCCGGGTTATAATGTGCTTAAGGTAGAAGAAGTGGAGGCGATAAGGCTCATAGACCATATGGGGCTGAAACAGGGCCAGGCGGCCGGATCTATGGGCGTAAGCCAGCAGACATTCTCAAGGGTCCTAAGAAACGCAAGGAAAAGCCTTGCAGAAGCTCTGGTACTAGGCCGTATAATCAGGGTCAGTGGGGGAGTATTCAAAATTGAGAAATAATGTAAAAATAGCCATTCTGATAGCTTTACTGATAATGGCGGCCGTAACGATAGCAAGGTTGCGAAAGGCGTTAAAGATAGCCGTAACCTCGTAGGTTATTTACGTTTTTAAGCGCGCTTTGCCAGAAGGGGCAGTGTCCTATAATATAGCTTATGTTAACTAGGCCAAGTGGAAGTTATGGCCCCAATACCCTGTGGCGCAATGACTTACATATTTAGTCTAATTGAATGTGGATAACACCAATTCCGGGGCCGGGGCTAGGAATTGGTTATTTATTTTATTAGACGGGATATTTCTGGCGGGATTGCATTAAATTCGATCCACTTTCCGAGATCTATGGATCCAAGCCTAAATGGTCCGAAATCGGTCCTTATAAGACGTATTACAGGCCTGTTTAAAGCCTCAAATAAGCGCCTGATTTCTCTGTTTTTGCCCTCCTTGAGGCTCACCTCAACCCAAGCAGAATCATCGTTTTTAGACACCATTTTGAGGCTTGTAGGATGCGTCTTTTCGCCTTTCCCTATATCCAGGCCATTTTTCAGGAGATCTTGAACGGTATCATCTGCGATGTGTCCCGTTATAAGCACCTTGTAGGTCCTGCTAATTTTAAACCTCGGCTCGGTCATTATATTGCCGAATTTTGTATCGTTTGTCAGTATTAATAGGCCTTCGGAGTCCAGATCCAGGCGGCCCACTGGAAATATCCAATCATCAATATCCTTAAGAAGTTTATATACCGTAGGCCTGCCTAGCTCGTCTTTACGCGTGGTTACATAGCCGGCAGGTTTATGCAGTAAAATATACCTTTTTTTGGCCTTTAAAAGAGGCTTATTATTTACCAGAATACGATCGGTTTTTTTAGTTTTATATCCCGGGTCGATAACGGTTTTGGCGTTTATTTTGACTTTCCCTGCCATCACCAGTTCCAGGGCTTGCTTTCTTGAGCAGAACCCGGATTTAGAAATTGTCCTTATAATATTGCGAGAAATTTGGGTATTCTTCAATTTTTACCTCTCCCCCGCTTGCTTTTAACCCCTCCCCCGGCTGTTATTTGGTATGCCGAGGGGTTAAAAATGCGGTTTTTACAGGTATTTTACACCATAAATTCGCCTTCCGGCTCACCCATAAAACGCAGAATGTCGTTCTTTATCAATACCAGGACCCCAAGCCAAACGGACGCAAGCCCTATAGATGTGGCCGCTATAAGCAGGTTTTCGACTGCGGCTGCGGAACTCTGTATCTCCATTATCCTGAAGAAGTCGTTCGAAATGCTCTTCTTTACTTTGAAGAGCTCCGAACCCCTGGATATCAGCTCTCCGGTATTGGCCACACCTATGACAATGGGAGCGCTGACTATGCTCCTGGAGGCCATGCGCAGAAGCACCGATGAAGGTTTCGTGAATTCGGCGGCCTTCAAGTTGACCAGATTGGCCAGCTCAGTCTTCCTGTCACCTTTAACGATGATGAACTTTTAGGATTGCTGATTATGGGCCGATGGCGCCTGATTGGCCGCGCGCAATATCATGCGCAGGTCATTGTCTTTAACTGGCCTGTCATTGAACATCCTGACGCTTCGCCTGTTCTTTATGGACAGGAATGTTTCGTTGATGGGAACATAGTTCTTTTCGGAGTTAGGCATCTGTCTTGACCCTCCCGGCCTTAACCTTTATGAACTCGATTATCATGGGTAATATTGACACCAAAATTATTCTTTATTACGGGAATGTTGCCGAATAAGAAGCCTCCGAACAAAAATAGTCCCACCCATAGCACTCCACCCGCTACGTTATACGTCAGAAATTTCGCGTAATTCATGCTTCCCATGCCCGCCACGAAAGGCGCGAATGTGCGCACTATTGGCACAAAACGAGCCAGCACGATAGTCTTGGCACCGTACTTCTCATAGAACCTGTGAGTTCGTTCGATGTACTCCGCCTTTAAGAAGCGCGACTCTTTTTTGAACATCTTCAATCCCAGGTATTTCCCTACGGCATAATTAACGCTATCACCTATAACCGCGGCCATACCGAGAAGCGCGAAGAGCGCGAATATATTCAGTGAGCCAAGCGCCGCGATCGCCCCCGTCATGAAGAGTAATGAGTCCCCGGGAAGGAACGGAGTTACGACCAGGCCCGTCTCGGCAAATATTATGGCGAATAGCATCAAATATGCCGCCGGTCCGAGCACGTTGATCATATCGCCCAGATGATGGTCTATGTGTATGAATAGGTCCGCTATCTCTTTAATCGGTCCCATATGGTCAGTTATGCGCCCCGTTTTTTATCCTGCCGATAGCTTTTGTTATCTCCATTGCCCATAGCGGGAATGATGATATGGTTATGACTAGCACCCAATCAAACAGTCCGAGAGGCGCCGTCTTAAATATCTTCTGCGAAAACGGCATACAGACAACCGCTATCTGCAGAAAGAATGATATAAGCGCCGCGGCGATCAGCTTATTATTGGTAAATATACCTATTTTAAAAAGTGATTCCGTAGCGCTGCGGCAGTTGAAGGAATGGAACAGTTGGCTGCATGACAGGACTATAAAGGCGGCCGTGCGGGCCTTCTCCAACCCTTCCTTCTCAATAAACAGTACCAGGACGAACGCAAGCAAGCTGCAGAAGGCTATGAATGACCCCTGCATCAACATTGTTATGGCGCCTTTTTTGGTGAGTACGCCTTCATTTTTTGGGCGCGGCAGGCGCTTCATAACGCC
>JAPLLP010000257.1:0-13013 GCA_026387515.1 Candidatus Omnitrophota bacterium
GATCGGCGCCACCATCCATAATCCCTATTTTTCTATCGTTCCCCCTCTTTTGTCGCGCTCCATCGTTTGCGAGCTAAAGGCCCTAAGCGAATCCGATATCGTTACGATATTGAATATGGCTATTAAGGATAAACAGCGGGGTTTAGGGAGCTACAAAATTAAAATCGAGAAAAAAACCCTGGAATTTTTAGCCAAGGCCTGCGAAGGCGATGCCCGCAGGGCGCTCAACGCCCTGGAGCTGGGGGCGCTGACTACAGAAAAGAATAAAGAGGGCGTTATCAATTTTACCCTGAACGTCGCGGCAGAGTCTATCCAGAAAAAACCGGTTATCTATGACAAAGATGAAGACGGCCATTACGATACCGCCTCGGCTTTTATAAAATCCATGCGCGGCTCAGACCCGGATGCCGCAATTTACTGGATGGCCAAGATGCTTTATGCCGGAGAAGACCCGAGGTTTATTGCCCGCAGGGTCTGTATCCTGGCCGCGGAAGACGTGGGTAATGCCGATCCCCTGGCGCTGGTCTTGGCCAATGCTGCCCTGCGGATCTGCGAATTCGTAGGCATGCCGGAGGCGCGCATCCCCCTGGCCCAGGCGGTGATCTATGTCGCCTGCGCGCCCAAATCCAACGCCTCCTATTTAGCTATTGATAAGGCCTTAGGCGATATGGAGAAGAAGAGGGTGCAAGAGATTCCCGATGCCCTAAAAGATGCCTCCTATGGCGGGGCAGAAAAATTAGGCCATGGGAAAGATTATAAATACGCCCATGAATTCCCTGGGCATTACGTGGAGCAGAAATATACCAGAAAGTCAGTCAGGTATTACGAGCCTACTGAGATTGGTTTTGAGGCCAAGATAAAAGCGCGCCTTGATAAGCTGCGTAAAAAATAGCGGCCACAAACCCTGGAGGTGCTATTTGTTTAAGATTTTAGAAGGATTAAATATCAGGATCTTCTTGTTGAGCTTATGGATGCTTTTTCTGGAGCTTTTTCTGATACGCTGGATATCCACAGAGATAAGGATCTTTGCCTACGTGAGTAACCTGGCGCTCCTGGCTTGTTTTATAGGCATAGGGGCCGGATGTTACTTCTCCGATAAGAAAATAAATGTTAAATTCAGTTTTATCATGTTGGCGGTAACTATACTGGCAGTTAAGTCAGTGCCTTTTATAAGGATAACCGAATTATTAGCTACCTTTTATGACTCGGCGATATGGAGCCAGGTTTTGAGCGCAAGCATCGTCCCGGCCATCTACGGGGTAATCCTCACCCTATTTATGTTCTGTGCGATCGCCGGGATATTTTTCCCGCTCGGCCAGCTTCTGGGGGCCATGTTTTCCTCTAGCCCGAGGATCATCGCTGCTTATTCAATCAATATATTGGGAAATATTTTCGGGATCTGGATATTTAGCTTATTTTCTTTTGCCCATACTGCCCCGATAGCCTGGTTGATTTTTTCAAGCCTGTTTATCCCGGTCTTTATGGAGAATAACAAAAGGAATATCGCGTTCTTCGTGGCCATAACCATGTTCTCGGCAATAATCATTTCTATGCCTGTTTTCTATGCCCAGAAAACATTATGGACCCCATATCAGAAACTGGATGTTAACACTATCAGCGCAGGCAATATTAATTTAGGCTATACCATCAATGTAAATAATGCCAACTACATGGAACTTCTAGATATATCTCCTAAATTCATCAATTCCACTCCGGAGTTATTCGGGCGCAACCCGGATATAAGCGCGATGTTAAGCCAATATGAGATACCTTATTTATTCAAAAAAGATGTTCAGGATGTTTTGATCGTAGGCGCGGGCGGCGGCAATGATGTGGCCGGCGCGATAAGGCGCAATATCGCAAACATCGACGCCGTTGAAATTGACCCGGGGATATATGATCTAGGTTTAAAGATCCATCCGGAGAGGCCTTACAGCGACAGGCGGGTGCATATTTTTATAGATGACGCCCGCTCTTTTTTTAAAAAAACGCGCCGGGATTACGATGTTATAAGCTTTGGCCTGTTGGACTCGCATACCTTAGCCTCCAACTATAATAATGTGCGCCTGGATCATTACATGTATACGCTTGAAAGCTTTGAAGAGGCCAGGAGGCTGCTTAAAAAAGACGGGATAATGACAGTTGCCTTCGCCTCCACCAGGCCCTGGATAACCCAGCGCATCGGCGGACTTATAAGGCAGACCTTTGGCGAAGAGCCGCTTACTTTCGCTATCAGCCCATACGGCACAGGCCTGCTTGACAGGAGATGGGTTATGTTCGTCGTCGGAAATAATATGGGGGCCGTAAGGCAGGCGATCGCCGACAGTGCGTTATTGAAGAATTATCTGGCTTCCAGAGAAAACAAATTAGACAATAATAAGGTTTTGTTGACTACAGATGATTGGCCGTACCTTTATTTAAAGGATAAATCTATCCCCAGTACGTACACCTGTATTATCATAAGTATCCTATTGCTTTTTGTCATTTCCGCCAGGGCTTTGTTTTCGCAGGGCAAAAGGCTAAATCTCCATTTTTTGTTTTTAGGCGCGGCGTTTTTATTGCTTGAATTCCAGAATATCAGTAAGGCCTCGCTTTTATTCGGCTCTACCTGGATCGTGAACGCCTATATGTTTACGGCAATAATGTTGCTTATCCTTTGCGCCAACCTTTACGCCGGGAATTTTAAGATAAAAAACATAGGCCTGGTTTACATCCTGTTAGGGGTTTCTATCATATCGCTCTATCTCGTCCCGCTGAATAGTTTTAATGCCTACAATTCTTTTTTCAAGACTTGCTTTGCCGCGCTGATCATGAACCTTCCTATATTCTTCGCCGGGTTAATATTTATTGAATCTTTGCGCAAATACCCCCATAAGGATGTAGCCCTTGGCTCAAATCTTTTGGGCGCCTCTATGGGAGGATTGTTGGAATCGTTGTCTTTTATTACAGGGATAAAGGCCCTGCTTATTTTTGTTTTCGCGTTCTACGCTTTATCATATATCTTCCAGAAAGAGTAAGGGCTGTTTTTTCTTGAGCCAAAAGATAAAGCGTGTTAGAATGTTACGGTAACACCCCGCGCTAGTGCACCCGGCCTTATCGGATCGGCCGGTGCGCCGCCTTCAGCGGCGAATTTGCGCGGGTGTTCACTTACTGTGAAAGACAAATGATTATTACCGAACAAAAACCGCTCTCGGAGATACTCGAGGGCTTAAAAGGCTTTAATAAGATATTCCTTGTCGGCTGCGGCGAGTGCGCCACGACCTGTAAGACTGGCGGCCAAGAAGAGCTTGCTAAGATGCAGGAAGGTCTGATTAAGGCAGGCAAGTCCGTCTCGGGAAGTTGTATCCCCGGCGCCCCTTGTGTGTCCGCGCAGATAAAAACGGAGCTGGCCAAGAACATGCCGGCCTTGCGGCAGTCGGATGCGGTTTTGGTTTTGGCCTGCGGTTTAGGCGTGCAGTCGGTAAAAGATAACAACAGGCTCGAACTTTCAGTTTTGCCCGCATGCAATACGCTCTGCGGCGCGGTCTTGGATGCGCAAGGCGCGTTTATGGAAAAATGTTCCATGTGCGGGGAGTGTGTTTTAGGCCTTACCGCCGGTATCTGTCCGATCACGCTCTGTGCCAAAGGCCTTTTGAACGGCCCCTGCGGCGGCATGAACAAAGGAAAATGCGAGGTCGATAGCCAGCGCGACTGCGCCTGGGTCTTGATCTATCAAGAGCTGGAAAAGAAAAAGAATTTGGCAGCCCTAAAAGCTATTCGCGGCCCCAAGGATTACAAAAAGACGCTTAAGCCGCATAAAATATTATTAACCAGTAAACCTTAAGAAAAAAATGGGCGATTTGAATTATAGTGATAAAGTCATGGACCATTTTACACATCCCAGGAATGTTGGGGAGATCCCCGACGCCAGTGGCATTGGTAATGTCGGCAATCCCGTCTGCGGTGACGTGATGCGTATGTACATTAAGGTCGAGGGCGATGTGATTGTGGACGCAAAATTCAAGACCTTTGGTTGTGGAGCGGCTATTTCCACCAGCTCCATGGTTACCGAGATGGTTAAGGGCAAGAGTATCGAAGAGGCCTTGAAGATTTCCAACAAGGCCGTGGCCGAGGCCCTGGGAGGATTACCAGCAGTTAAGCTGCACTGTTCGGTGTTGGCGGAACAGGCCTTAAGGTCAGCGCTGGCAGATTATTATCAGAAGATCGGTAAAGACCCCAGCGCATTTTTACCCAAGGCCCATAGCGAAGAAGAACACGGTCATTAACCAATGCGACACCTAAGTAAAGATAAGGTTGTGAGGTTGACAAAGAAGATAATACGTAGTAAAATCTTAGCAAGACTAAAAACACAGAAGGAGGAAGACCGAAACAGAAAGTCCGGTATTATTAAGAGAAAGCTGTTTAGGACTCTTGTGTTTAGTAAAGCAAAAACGGTGATGTTCTACCTCTCGTTTGGCGGCGAGGTGAATACTAAGGAAATGATTGAACAAGCTTATACTTTAGGTAAGATTGTTGCGGTTCCCGGAACCAAGGGTAACGGCGCGATCAGGCCATATCTGTTGCATAGGGATACGAGGCTTGTGCGCGGCCCGTATGGGACCAAGGAACCGGCGACGAAAAGATCTATCAGCCTACGAAACATAGACTTGGTGATCGTGCCAGGGGTTGCCTTCGATAAAAAAGGTAATCGCCTGGGCCGGGGAAAAGGTTGTTACGACGTGTTTTTGAATAAACTGCCTAAGAAAACCGTTTCTCTCGGCCTGGCATTTGATTTTCAAATCTTACCGTTTGTTCCCGCCACAACAGAGGATGTACCCGTCAAGAGGGTCCTTTTCGCTTAAGTCCCGCTTATCTCTTATTAGGACTATTCTGGTTTTTTCCAAGCCAAAAATATCGCTTAGAGGGAGGTTGATAGACACATGTTGAATACGGTGATTATTATAGTAGCTGCCTTGGTAGCGGCATGCGTGGGATACATATTGAGGAGATACGTTGCCGAGAAAAAAGTCCAGGATGCCGAGACAAAGGCAAAACTGATTTTAGAGCAGGCCAAAAAAGAATCTCAAGGGGTGCGTCGCGAAGCAGAACTGGAGGCAAAGGACCAACTTTATAAGATGCGGCAGGATTTTGAACGCTCCACCCAGGACCGCAGGCAGGAGATAACCAATTTAGAAAAAAGGCTCACCCAGAAAGAAGAAAACATCGATCGCCGGCTTGATCTATTGGAGAAAAAGGAGAAAGAGATTGAGCTTAAGGCGCAGGATACCAAGAAACAGGAGGAGCAGGTCAAGGTAAAGGATAACCAGTTGCATGCCTTAATCGCAGAGGAGAAAGAGCGCCTGCAGAAGATATCTTCTTTATCGGCAGAAGAGGCAAAACAGATTTTACTTAGCCGCTTAAACGAAGAGTTGAATAACGAGAAGGCCATTTTGATCAAAAAGCAGGAAGAGGAGCTGCGCCTGGCCTCGGATAAGAAGTCCAGAGAGATTATCAGCCTGGCAATTCAGAGGTGCGCTGCGGAACATACGGTTGAGTCTACGGTCAGCGTGGTAAACCTGCCTAGCGACGAGATGAAGGGGAGAGTTATCGGGCGGGAGGGAAGGAATATCCGCGCATTTGAAATGGCCACGGGCGTGGATGTGATTATTGACGATACGCCCGAGGCGGTGACGCTTTCCGCGTTTGATACCGTGCGCAGGGAAGTGGCGCGCCTGGCCCTGGAAAAATTGATCTCTGACGGTAGGATTCATCCCGGCAGGATCGAAGAGGTAGTGGATAAGGCCAAGAAAGATATGGACGAGAAGATCGGCCAGAACGCCCTGCAGCATTCTAAAGAAGTTTCTTTTCTTTTGGGGGTGATGGCATCGGAACTGGGTTTGGATATGAAGATCGCCCGGCGCGTCGGACTCTTGCACGATATAGGAAAAGCCGTAGATCATCAGGTGGAAGGTACGCACGCCAAATTGGGCGCTGAGCTTGCCAAGAAGTATAATGAATCTTCGATCGTGGTCTCGGCGATTGAGTCGCACCACGAGGAAGCGGAGCAGAGCAGTCTCTACGCCGTGTTAGCTGTCGCCGCCGATGCCATAAGCGCTACCCGGCCCGGAGCCCGGCGCGAGACATTAGAGACTTATATAAAGCGCTTGGAGAAATTGGAATCGATCGCCAATCTATTTAAGGGAGTAGAGAAGTCTTATGCTATCCAGGCAGGGCGGGAGATCAGGGTTATCGTGCAGCCGGAAAAGATCTCGGATAGCGACGCGGTGAATATGGCGCGGGAGATCCGCAAAAAGATAGAAGAAGGCATGGAATATCCCGGCCAGATCAAGGTCTCGGTTGTTCGCGAGACGCGGGCTATCGAATACGCAAAATGAAAATTCTCTTTATCGGTGACATAGTAGGTTCTCCCGGAAGGGAAGCGGTGAAGGCATTGGTGCCTCAACTAAGAGAAGAACACTGCCTTGATTTTGTGATTGCCAATGCCGAGAATGCCGCCGGCGGCTCAGGCATTATCCCACGAATCGCTAACGAGTTATTCGATTCCGGGGTAGATGTCTTGACCTCAGGAGATCATATTTGGAAGAAGAAAGAGATATTTGAGATTATCGGCACCGAGAGCCGCATTCTGCGGCCGATAAATTTTCCTTCCGGAGCGCCGGGAAGAGGATGGAACATTTTTAATACCAAAAACGGCCTCAAAGTCGGGGTAATAAATGTCCAGGGCCGGGTCTTTATGGAAGCATTGGAATGTCCTTTTAAGACCACCCGCCAGGCAGTTGAGCAGATTACGCAAGAGACTAAGATAATAGTGGTGGACATACACGCAGAGGCTACCTCGGAAAAAGTGGCTCTTGGTTGGTATCTGGATGGTCTGGTGTCGGCAGTGCTGGGTACGCATACCCATATCCAGACCGCAGATGAAAAAGTCCTTCCATCCGGAACGGCATTTATCACCGACGTCGGGATGACCGGGCCGATGGATTCGGTCATCGGTAGGAGAGTGGAGGATGTCTTAGAGAGGTTTCTTACCGCTATCCCCACCAGATTTAATGTCGCCGAGACGAATGTGCAATTGCACGGTGTGGTGGTGGACATAGACGAAAATAACGGCCATGCCAGATCGGTCTTAAGGATACAAAAAAAACTTATTGAGCAATGAATATTTCAAAATTCATTAAACTTTGCGTATTGAGCTTATGCTGGATCTTGTGCCTGGGGATAGGAGATTTGTCTTTTTCCCAACAGAGCGATGATGTCGAGCTTACATTGGACACCAGCTCAAACACCATTACTTTGCCCAAGATATTCAGGCCCAATATCGACTTAAGCGGCCGGGGTTTTAATGACAAAAAGAGCTGGCCGCAAGGGGTGGCCGCGCCCGAGGTGCTCCAGGTGTGGGATAGAGATATAGGTTTTTCCGGTTTTTATCGGCTCCAGTATGATCTTTGGGAGATACAGGAGTTGGCCAAGGATAAAGTCGCGCAGGAAGGGTTGCTGAATAGCTACGATTCCATAATCAAAAAAATAAGCGATGCCGGAGGAATTGTGGTCTTGGATATATTCGGCACTCCCGCGGGCCTAGGTAAGATCCTGGATAAGAAAAGCCCTCCCATTGACCCCCGCGCCTTTAAAGAATTGGTTAAGAGCCACATGAGGGTTTTAAGTTGCGAGAAGAAATATTCCATATGGTACGAAGTCTGGAGCGCGCCAGATACCGATGAATTCTTTTTGGGCAAGAGGCAGGAATATCTGGGTCTCTACCGGGCAGTGGCCGAGGCAGCCAGGGAACTTGAGAACGAGACCAAGACCCCAATACCTGTCGGCGGGCCTTCGGTGAGCTGGTGGTTCCAGGATATAGACGGCAATACCATTATCAACCCGGAACGCAGCCTTATCTATGAGTTGATCCGTTTCTGCTATCATTACCGTCTTCCGCTTGATTTTATCAGTTGGCATGCCTATTCCACAGATCCCAAGACAGAGCAGGATATAACTGTCTATAAAAAATCCGGCGCGGCGCTTATCCGCGATTGGCTGAGCTATTTCCGTTTTAATAAACACACCCCCTTTATCGTTGATGAATGGAATTTTGATTCCGGGATTAACCTTTCTCCGGCCAGGCACGAGAAATCGCACATCGCGGCCAGTTTCATCCCCGCGAGGATTAAAAATATGTATGAGGCAGGGATCGATAACCAGGTGTATTTCTGCCTGGAGGATTTTCAGAATAATTCCGCCGGCGTAGTGCGCAATACCGGAGCATTCTGGTATGACGCGGAGTCTCAGGTTTATAAGGGAGCGCCAAAAACCATCTATAATGTCTTGCGCATGTTTTCTGGTCTAGGTGACCGGTTATTTCTGGCTTCGTTCAAATCAAGCGATGAATTTGTAGGCATGCTCGCCACAAAAAAACAGGATGAAGTGGTCCTTCTGGTTTACAATTATATCGACCCGGATATAGCCAGGAGTTTCCTGTCCAGGAACATCGCGTCCTTAAGTGACGGAGAAAGAAAGATCCTGCTTAACCTGGTCAAGTCCAATAAATTGGACAAGATCATCCGCAGCGAATCCGATATTGCCAAAACCCAGGTCCCCCGACGGCTGAAGCAATTATTGACCCAGGCGCAAGGGCTTAATGAGCGCGCGGCAAAATTTAGCTTGTCCGGCCGCACCGTCAAGTTGAACATAAAAAATCTCAAGGGCAGTTTTCTCTATCAGCGTTTTACCGTGGATTCATTGTGCGGGCTGCATTGCGATTTCATCCCCAAAGAAGATAAGACTATAGAGATAAATGACGCCTATCAGGATACATTGACGCTTAATCCTTATTCGGTGACTATGCTTGTTTTTAGGAAGAATGCGGCTGAGCTGGAGAAACCGATTGTGCCTCCGGCGCAAACAGTCCAGCCCGCGGAACAAAAGACGCCTGGACCTGCCGCGCCAACAGAACAGCCGGCCCAGGCAGCCTCCGCTAAACAACCGGAACCCGGCAAGCAAGCAGAAACTGCCAAGCAGCCGGAATCCGCTAAAGAGGCACAGCCTGCTAAAGAAACGAATAGTACGGTGGCCTCTAAGCCGGCCGAGCAGTAAGGGCCTTAACAATAATGCCTAAGGACGTCCTGCAAGAAAAACACATCTATACTGTTTTTGAAATCACCCAGGATATTAAATTAATCCTAGAGAATACATTTGGAGAAATCTGGGTAGAAGGCGAGGTGTCTAATTTTCGCCCATCCTCTGCCGGGCATTATTATTTTTCTTTAAAGGACGAATCCTGCATATTGCAGGCAGTGATATTCAGCCGCCTGACCAAAGATATAAAATTTAAGCTTGAAGACGGCCTTAAGGTTGTTTGTCACGGCAGCATTGAGCTTTACGGGCCCCGGGGGCAGTATCAACTCATTATCGATAAAATAGAACCCAAGGGCCTGGGTAGCCTGCAGCTGGCCCTGGAACAATTAAAAGAAAAATTAGAAAAAGAGGGTTTATTCTCTCTCGAGCATAAACAGCCCATACCGCAACTTCCTTCGCGCATAGGCGTGGTTACTGCTTTGCAAGGAGCAGCGATAAAGGATATGCTCCAAGTATTGGACCGCCGGTTCAAAGACGTCCAAATAATCATCAACCCGGCGCGCGTGCAGGGAGAAGGGGCAAAGGAAGACATAGCCCAGGCTATTAAAGAGCTGAATGAATATAATCAACAGGTGGGTCTCTCTGAGCGTATAGAGGTGATGATTGTCGGGCGCGGAGGAGGAAGCATCGAAGATCTTTGGGCTTTTAACGAAGAAATCGTGGCCAGGGCTATTTATAATTCCCGTATCCCGATTATCTCTGCGGTGGGGCATGAGCGTGATTGGACTATCGCGGACCTGGTAGCGGATGTGCGCGCTGCCACCCCTTCGGTTGCCGCCGAAATAGTGATTCCCAAAAAAGAAGATTTAAAAGAACAACTCGACTCTCTGGCGCAGGATTTAAAAAGGGCCTTAACCGATCATTGTTCCAGTCTTCAGGATAACCTGGAGGACTTGGCGCACCGGCTTTATTTAAGCCTTGACCATATCCTGGAATTAAGCATTGCTAATTTTAATAGCGCCCATAAAAAACTGGCCATACTTAATCCCGTGGCCGTTATTCAGCATTATCAGGAGAAAATAAACGACAGTTTTAATCAAATACATATAGCTATCCACCATTTTATAAAACTGCGTCAGGCAGAGTTTATCCGGGCCGCCGGGAGGCTTTCTTCTTTAAGCCCGGTGGGCATCCTGTCCCGGGGTTACAGCATAACTTTTCTGGCGCAAGGAGAGGGTGTTATCAAAGATGCTTCTCAGGTTTTGCCCGGAGATTTACTCAAGACCAGATTGCACCGGGGCGAAATTATAAGTCAGGTAAGGGGGGTAAAGGAAAATGGCTGAAATAAAATACGAGGATGCCTTAAAAAAACTGGAAAAAATCGTTGAGGACCTGGAAAAGGGGGATCTTTCCCTGGATGATGCCTTGAAAAAATATCAGGAGGGGATAGAGCTGTCGCGTATCTGCAATCAAAGGCTGGAGAGCGCCAAGAAAAAGATAGACCTGCTTACTAAAAATAAAAAAGGTGAATTTGAATTAAAGCCCCTTAGTGACGAGAAAACGGAAGAATAAATGCTGTTAGATAATATTAATAATCCGCAGGATTTAAGAAGGCTTTCGCCGGAGCAATTGCCTGTTCTGGCGGGGGAGATACGCCAGAAGATCTTGGAGGTGGTTTCCCGGACCGGAGGGCACCTGGCCTCAAGCCTGGGCGCAGTGGAATTGACCATTGCCCTGCATTATTGCCTGGATACCCCTGAGGATAAAATTATCTGGGACGTGGGGCATCAGGCCTACGCCCATAAGATATTGACCGGCAGGTGTAAGGATTTCGCTTCGTTACGCCAATACCAGGGTTTAACCGGATTTCCCTGTAAAGAGGAATCTCCTCACGATCCATTCACCACGGGGCACAGCTCTACTGCAGTTTCTCTGGCTTTAGGGTTAGCCTGCGCCAGGGATATCGCGCCTGCGGCAAAATTCCGCGCTGTCGCGGTTATCGGAGACGGGTCTTTGAGCGGCGGACTGTGTTTTGAGGGGTTGAATAATGCCGGGCACCTCAAAAAAGACTTGCTGGTAGTTTTGAATACCAACGAGATGTCCATTGCCCCCAACGTGGGGGCAATCAGTAATTATCTAAATAAGCTGATATCCCAGCCGATCTACAATCGTTTTAAAGAATCTTTGGATAAATTCGTAGAGTCGCGTATCCCCAAAGGCAGCCGTTTGGTAAAAATAGCCAATAAATTCGAAAAAGGCCTTAAGGAATTATTTATCCCGGGAGTGCTCTTTGAAGAATTGGGGTTTCGCTATTTTGGCCCGTTTGACGGGCATAATATCGGTACCCTTATCCCGACGATCAAAAAGATCCTGGCCATAAAAGGGCCTGTTTTATTGCACGTGGTGACTAAAAAAGGTAAGGGTTATCCGCCGGCTGAAAATGATCCGGTAAGGTTTCATAGCGCCGGGCCATTTGAGATCGCCACAGGAGAAGGTAGTGCTAAGCCCGTTCCCGGGCAAAAAACTTTTACCGCAGTTTTTAGCGAGGCCTTGGTGTCCGAGGCCCGCGAGAACAAGAAAATAGTCGCTATTACCGCGGCCATGCCCGAAGGCACAGGGCTGGATAAATTTCGCGACCATTATCCGGAGAGATTTTTCGATGTGGGTATTGCCGAGGCCCACGCGGTTACTTTTGCTGCCGGCTTGGCCAGGCAGGGCTATAAACCCGTGGTGGCAATCTATTCTACTTTTTTACAGAGGGCCTACGATCAGATTATTGAAAGCGTGGCCTTGCAGAATCTTGGCGTGGTTTTCTGTCTTGACCGTTCCGGCGTAGTGGGAGGGGACGGTGCTACGCATCAAGGAGTATTCGATATCGGTTTCCTGCGCGCCATTCCGAATCTGGTGGTAACAGCGCCTGCGGACGCCGCGGAATTAGAAGCGTTGTTAGAATTTGCCGTTAACTCAAGTCATCCCTTATCGATAAGGTATCCCAAGGCCTTGGCCCCGGACTTAGGCTTACCGTTACAACCGATAAGGCTGGGCGAAGCCCAGTTGCTTTTAGAAGACGGCCCGGACTACGTAATTATTGCCTTAGGCAGCATGGTTGGGCCTTCTCTCGAGTCCGCGCGAATTTTGAAGAGCGAAGGATTACAAGGTATTTTGATCAACGCGCGCTTTGTAAAACCCTTGGATCAGGCATTATTGCAGAGCGTCTGCGGTAAGAGCAGATTAATTTTTAGCGTTGAGGATGGAGTTTTAGAAGGAGGATTCGGTAGCGCGGTCTGCGAGGCATTAGATAGGCCGGTGATCAGGATCGGCCTTCCGGATGAATTTATGCCTTGTGGGAGCAGAGATATCTTATTGGAGAAATTTGGCTTAACCCCCCGGGGGATAGCGAAGACAATAAAGCGCTACGTTACTTTAAAATTAGAATGCCCAAGATAACCATAGATAAGGAAAAATGTAAAGGCTGTTTTCTCTGCATCAGTTTTTGCCCCAAGGGAGGCATCGTGCCCGAGGAGAAGTTGAACCGCAAGGGCATAAAACCGGTGGGTTTCAAAAAAGGCGCCGTTTGCCTGGGCTGCACAATGTGCGCGCTGATTTGCCCGGACTGTTGCATTGAGGTATACAAATAACTAGGCATTATGGCTGATCTGAGAAGGGTGTTGATGACCGGGAATGAGGCGATTGCCGAGGGCGCAATCCAGGCGGGCTGCCGCTTTTACGCCGGCTACCCCATTACTCCCCAGAATGAATTAATCGCTTATATGGCCACGCATCTTGCGGATGCCGGGGGGGTATTTATCCAGGCAGAGTCGGAACTGGCCGCGATCAATATGGTGTTTGGCGCATCTGCCTGCGGGGTAAGGGCGATGACTTCATCTTCAAGCCCCGGGATAAGTCTTAAGCAGGAAGGCATATCTTATATCGCAGGGGCT
>JAPLLP010000257.1:13023-15541 GCA_026387515.1 Candidatus Omnitrophota bacterium
CGCAGGGGCTCAATTGCCCGCGGTGATTGTTAACGTGATGCGCGGAGGCCCGGGTTTAGGGAATATTTGGCCTGCTCAGTCAGATTATTTTCAGGCTACCCGCGGCGGCGGGCACGGCGATTATCGCTCGATAGTGCTGGCCCCTTCAACAGTCCAAGAGTCCTATGTATGTATGTCTCTGGCATTTTCTTTGGCGGACCAATACCGGACTCCGGCGATAATCTTAAGCGACGGCATGCTGGGCCAGATGATGGAGCCGGTTTTAATGCGCAGCCAAGAACACATCGTCTTTAGTAAGGTCCAACCGGATAAACCCTGGGCCCTGGGTAATTGTAAAGGCAGAAGCCCCAATATAGCGAAATCATTTTATCTGCGTGAGGGCGATTTAGAGAAGGTAAATCTGGTTTTGCAGAAGAAATATAAGGCCATAGAAGATAAAGAGCAGCGTTACCAGGGTCAATATTTAGATGACGCCAGGCTTATATTGGTGGCCTATGGGACCATGGCCAGGATCGCCAAGGGCGCGATGCAGGCCCTGCGCCAAGAGGGAGAAAAAGTCGGGCTGCTTAGGCCGATAAGCCTTTGGCCTTTTCCCAAGAATATACTTGAGCGCCTCGCTTCGAGCAGAAAACGGTCGAAGTTTTTAGTTATTGAGATGTCCGCCGGACAGATGGTGGAAGACGTAAAATTGGCGGTAAACGGGAGATCCCCGGTAGAATTCTTGGGGCGCACCGGCGGAGGCATGCCCAGCGAACAAGAGATTACTGACAAGATATTAAAACTATTATGACACCCGCGCAAATCCGCTTAGCGCGGGGTGTTCATCTACTATGACACCCGGCCCTATCGGATGGGCCGGTGTTCATTACTATGAAAAAGATATTTGCTCATCCTAAATCTCTGCGTAAGGTTGCCACGCATTATTGTCCTGGTTGCGGGCATGGCATAGCCCACCGCCTGATCGCCGAGGTGGTGGATGAGTTGGGCATAAGGGAAAAGACAATAGGGGTCGCGCCGGTGGGTTGCGCGGTAGTGGCATATGATTATTGGGATTTTGATTGTTCCGAGGCCGCGCACGGAAGGGCATTGGCAGTGGCTACTGCCATAAAAAGGGTAAAGCCTCGAAACATCGTCTTCACTTACCAGGGAGACGGAGATTTGGCCGCTATCGGCACCAATGAAACTATCCACGCGGCAAACCGGGGCGAGAACCTCACCGTTATTTTCATTAACAACGCGATATATGGCATGACCGGGGGCCAGATGGCTCCTACAACTTTAGTGGGACAGAGGACCGCCACAACCCCGAAGGGCCGCCAAGTACAGGAGCAAGGTTATCCTTTAAAGATCTCCGAGATGTTAAAGGTTCTTCCAGGGGTAAAATATATCGAGCGGGTATCCTTACATTCGCCTCAGGAAGTGATAAAAACCAAGGCAGCGATAAAACAGGCATTTTTAAATCAGATCCAGGGCAAAGGGTTTTCTCTGGTGGAGGTATTATCTTCCTGCCCGACGTATTGGGGAATGTCTCCGCGGCAGAGCTTGAATTGGATCAAGGAAGTAATGTTAAAAGAGTTCCCGTTGGGAAGGATTAAATGACGGAACGTATTATAATAGCCGGCGCAGGCGGGCAGGGCATAATGTTATCAGGCAAGATCCTTGCCGAGGCTGCCATGCAGGAAGGTAAATGCGTTACCTGGCTTCCTGCCTATGGGCCGGAGGTACGGGGCGGGACTGCTTATTGTATGGTGATTATTTCCGATAGCCAGATTGGTTCGCCATATATCACAGAGGCAGATACCCTGATCATATTGAACGGTTTGTCTTTTCAGAAATTTAAAAGCAGGGTAAAGAAAAACGGCCTGATTATCGCCAATAGCTCTTTTGAGCTGGGGGTTAGCCAAAAAGGCGCGCGTTCATTGCGTTACCCGTTTACTGACCTGGCGATTAAGCAGGGTAATGTCAAGGTTGCGAACATGATCGCCCTGGGAAGTTATCTGGGATATAAGACTATCATTGCTACCAAAACTATTTTTGAGACCATCAGGCGTATGGCTCCGGCCGACAAAAAAGAATTGATCGAGATTAACAGGCAGGCTTTTATGCAAGGATTGAGGTTAGCGCAATGATCCGGGTTCGTTTCGCCCCCAGCCCTACGGGTTATTTACATATCGGCGGCGGCCGCACCGCTTTATTTAACTGGTTGTTTGCCAAGGCCAAGCAGGGTAAATTTATCTTGCGCATTGAAGATACCGACCGGGAACGTTCCAAGCAGGAATACGTGGATGAAATATTGGATAGCCTGAGTTGGCTGGGATTTGGTTGGGACGAGGTCTATTATCAGAGTCAGCGTATTGATATTTACCGGCAGGAGGCCGAGCGTTTATTAAAAGAGGGCAAGGCCTATACCGAGAAATTAGAGGGTAAGCCGGGTGAGGCGATTATCTATAAGGTTTCGCCCCAAAAGATCAAGGTGAATGATTTGATCCGCGGGGAGATTGAATTTGACGCTTCCACC
>JAPLLP010000257.1:15546-19593 GCA_026387515.1 Candidatus Omnitrophota bacterium
TGATCAAATCCGACGGGTCTCCTACCTATAATTTCGCCTGCGTGGTGGATGACGCGGCTATGGGCATTACCCATGTTATACGCGGCGATGACCATATTTCTAATACCCCTAAACAGGTGATGCTTTATGAGGCGTTGGGTTTTGCGCTTCCCGGTTTTGCCCATCTGCCGTTGATCTTAGGTATGGAGGGAGGCAGGCTTTCGAAAAGGACCGGGGCTACCGCTATCTCCGATTACCGCAAGATGGGGTATCTGTCGTCGGCGCTGGTTAATTATCTATTGCTCCTTAGTTGGGCACCGGGGGATAACCGCGAGGTGATCGATATCAATGAGGCGATAAAATTATTTGATTTAAAAGACGTGAACAAGACCGCAGCCACCTTTGACCTAAAGAAGCTAGAGTGGATGGATAACCAGTATATAAAGAATTCCGACCCGGAACAATTAGCTGATCAATTGATCCCTTTGCTGCTTGAGAAAAAATATATAGAGCAGGATAAATTTGATAGAAAGTATCTGGTTTCTCTGGTAAAATTATTCCAGCCGCGCCTGCCCAGGATCAATGAATTCGCGGAGTGGGCGGATTATTTCCTGGTTAGAGAGATCACTCCGCAGGCCAAAGAGAAGTTCTTGACCCGTGATTTCTCCAAGGAGTTTCGTATTTTTATTGAGCGCCTGGATAATCTCGAGCAATATGATGCGTCCGGCATTGAGGCGATGTTCCGGGACATGGTGCATGAGCTGGGCCTTGAGGCTAAGGCTTTGATCCATCCTATACGAGTGGCGCTCACCGGTAAGACCGTAGGCCTGGGATTATTCGAGGTAATATATTATTTAGGCAGGGAACGCACAAAAGAGAGGCTGGAAAAATGGATAAAGTAAGATGTCCGGTATGCCGCAACGTGTTTCTTGCAGTAATCTTATTCTGCGTCATTTTTTTAAGCGGTTGCGAGACGGTGAAAGGTCTTGGTAAAGACTTTGCTTCTGTTCCGGGGAATGTTTCAACCGACACGCGCAGTGCCTGGGATTGGCTTAAGGGCGCGGATAACTGGATGCAGGATAATCTCTGGTAGGACGCTTTCGGTTTCATTTATTGCCCTGTCGTCCAATGGTAGGACAGCGCAAAATGAATAAAGATTTGTCTAGAATAATCGAACAATTTGTTGATTTATTAATGCCTGAATTAGCTCCTTACGAAGTAGCTCTATATCTTTTTTTACTGCGACACTCTTTAGTCAAAAATAACACTTTGACTGTAAGAATAGGCAAAAGAACAATTGTTGACAAATTCGTCAAAAGCGCTAAGGGTAGTCGCTGTAGTTTTGCTCATATAACTACGGTTTTGAAGGGGCTTGAAAATAAAGGTTGTATTAAAGTTGGTGATGTTGACAGAGAAGGGACCTTTTACGAAATCATACTTCCTGAGAAAATAAAGCTAGTTGCAGAAAAATTAGCAGCCAAATCTTTAAAGGTCGAAGATGACGATTATTTTACAGATACAAATAAAAGAAATGAATTGTTTGAGAGAGACAAATGGATATGTCATTATTGCGGTGAAGAGGTTACAGAGAAGAATGCGACACTTGATCATTTAATCCCACAAAGTAAAGGCGGAAAACATACTAAGGATAATCTAAGAACATGCTGTTTGGTTTGTAATGCTATAAAATCGGGTAAAACATACGAAGAAGCCGCGCCGTTTTTACTGAAAAGCATTCGAGAGCGAAAATTAAAGAAATATAAATAAGCATGGCAAACTATTTTGGGTTTATTGATGAGAC
This sequence comes from Candidatus Omnitrophota bacterium, assembly GCA_026387515.1. The sequence goes on from JAPLLP010000257.1 coordinate 17,327, forward strand.
TGGCGTATTACATAATGATCCCGATCAGCGGTTTTTTGCGATAGGTCTATTGAAGTGCGAGGATACATCGGCGTTATATGAAGAATTGCGCGTATTAAAAAACAGAGCTGAATCGAAACTTGACCTTGAGAGGCAAACAAAAGGGCTACCGGTAAAAAAGGGATGTTTTGAGTTTAAATTTTCAAGCATTACTCGTGGCTCTCATGAATTTTATTATGAGCTTATAGATTTATATTTTAAGTTTGCAAAACTTCAATTTTGCAGCCTTGTGATTGATAAAACGAATCCCGGGGTAAAGATTGAAGAAGTTTTTCCAGATACTTGGGAAGCGTATATAAGCTATTCTAAGATGCTGATTAAGAACAATATGAAACCGGATGATAAAATATGCGTTGTTGCGGATTTCTTGGGAAAGCCGAAAACGAGCACTAAATGCTATGAGCCGGAAATAAGGGCTTTGTCGACTGTTTATAATGCAACTGTGCTGGAGTCGCACGCATCACTTTTTATTCAGCTGGTAGACGTTATGATAGGCTGTATTGTGTTGGATTTTAAGAGAAATCGGCAACCGGATAGAAAAGCGGATATATTCAAAAGCAAAGTTTGTGATTTTCTGAAAGGGAAATTAGGGCCGCAATCTTTGGCAGGGAATTTTACGAAGCATCAACCGAATTACTTTAGCGTTTGGGAGTTTAACCCGAAGCAGAAATAAAAATGCGAGCCATCGACCCAGTCAACGCCCGCATTTTAAATATACCTTAAGAAGTGCTATTTGTCAAGATTTTTGTTGGAAATTAGCCCAAGTGGATGAAACCGCGCTTGTAACGGCGGATGGTCATTTTCACAAGCAGGTGAATTTCTTGAGGTTGTGAAGTTCGTCTGGCGACAAGTTCGGGCAGCAGAAGTTGGCCAAAATGCTGGGTGTTTCTTTTTGCACAATAAATAGATGGCTTAATGGTAAATTTGAGCCGAGTAAAATACAAAGATACCACATAGAGAAGTTATTGAAAGAAAGGCCGGAGTAAAGCTACATGAGGATTGTGTTTGTGAAAAAACTCTTGGAAATTGAACTAACCAATAATTGTAACGCACATTGCATTATGTGCCCTGTGCATAGGATGAAACGTAAAAAAGGATTTATGACTATAGAGGTTTTTGAAGGGATTATTACAAAAAGCCAAAAATACGGTATGGAATGGATTAGGCTTTGTGGTATTGGAGAGCCACTTCTACATAAATATTTTTGTAAATATGTTGAATATGTGAAAGATCGTACTAATTGCAAAGTAGAGTTAATAACAAATGGAGCCCTTCTTACAGGGAAAAAGATTTCTGAATTAATGAAAAACAAGGTAGACCGAATTTCCATTAGTTTCCCATCTATTACCAAAAAAAACTATGAAAGAATTATGAGAGGGCTTACTTACGAAGATGTCTTAAAAAAGGTTTTATATTTAATAAAGATTAGTCAAGACGTACCTGACGTCAATATTAGGATTACCGTTATTGTTACAAAATTTAATTGTAATGAAATTCCAGCAATAAGAGCTTTTTTTAATGAAAAAGGGATTACTGATATAATGGTTCATTTACCGCATAATCGAGGAGGCTATTTAGAAAATTTTTACAATATTATTGATAGACATTATTATCTTGTAAATAGGGTAGAAAAAAGAAAGACATATTGCCCGTGGCCTCTGTCAGCGTTCTACATCGCTTGGGATGGAACGGCTCTTTTGTGTTGTTGCGATCTAGAAAACAGTTTTAATTTAGGTAATATTAAAGAGGTCGATTTGGAGACGATAGATAAACTACAACAAACCGTTAACTTTATTACTCCAAATTTATGTAAGAATTGTAGCTATTGTTATAGTAAGTTCTCGATATGATTTTTGAGCAGCAATATAAATTTTGTTATTTTTTTTCAGTATAAAGAATAGCTATAATGAACAGTATCAATCTTTATTAGGGATATAATAAAAAAGAAAAATGAAAATCTTACCCACGGTCGGGGTATTATAGACTCGCCTGTAGGGTGCGAATAAAGACTCCTCCTGCCCCCGCAGGAGGCTCTTAGTGCTGTTTTTAGCTTGTTATTAAGGCTAAAATCCTGATAAAATTCAGTAGGTAGTTCCATTAGGCTAGTTCGAAACTCGTCCAACTGGGGCAGCCAAATTTCATTAGCGGTCCGCTAATGAAAAGGAGAAGATATGAATAATGTTGCTTGGATTTCAACGGCAGTTGTCACACTATATATAATATCTTAC
>JAPLLP010000257.1:19608-25643 GCA_026387515.1 Candidatus Omnitrophota bacterium
GTCACACTATATATAATATCTTACTTCATTGGAAAAAATAAAATAAGACAGGATGATAGAAAACGCCGCAAGGAAGCAGATCGTCAGGAAAAAGAACAAACAATAAGTCCGCGAAAAAAGCTTCATGAGGAAGAGAAAAAACGCTGGGAAGACGAATACTGGAGACGTCAGCAAAGAGGAGAGAGGTAGGTTGATATGCAGCAGAATACGGCAGAGCTACTCAGTAAACTAAACGGATACTTATTACAATATGGCATGAACCTCATTGCGGCAATCCTTATTTTTTTTATTGGCCGCTGGGTGGCTCGTTTATTGTCAAGGATCACGGAAAAGGCGATGCAGAGGGCAAAGGTCAATGAAAGCCTTGCCTCTTTTACCAAAAACATCATTTATTAGAGACAAATTCTTTTGTGGCGCTCGTGGGGGCTGCGGGTCTAGCGGTTGGTTTTGCCTTGCAAGGATCCCTGGCCAATTTCGCCGCGGGGGTAATGGTGATACTCTTTCAGCCTTTCGAGGTTGGCGGTTTCATTGAGACTAGCGGCGTAAGCTTCAGTACTATCTTGGTCTCTCCGGATAATAAGCGCGTAATCATACCTAATGCCAAGATTACCGGCGATAAGATTGTTGTTACTATAAAGGGAAAATCCGCTGATGGGAAATTCTAAACCTATCACCAATTTCATCCGCGAAATCATCGACGGAGATCTAGCCACGGGCAAGAATAACGGCCGGGTGCACACGCGCTTCCCGCCGGAGCCCAACGGTTACCTGCATATCGGCCACGCCAAGAGCATCTGCCTTAATTTCGGCATTGCCCGGGATTATAAGGGATTGTGCAACTTGCGCTTTGATGACACTAACCCCCAGACCGAGGATGTAGAATATGTGCAGTCTATCATGGAGGATGTGCGTTGGCTGGGTTTCGATTGGGGCGAGCGTCTTTATTATGCCTCGGATTATTTTGAGAAGCTTTTTGAATTTGCCGTGCAGTTGATTGAAAAAGAAAAAGCCTTTGTATGCGACCAGTCTCTTGAAGAGATGAGGCGTGACCGGGGCACGATAACTGAACCCGGGAAGGAAAGCCCGTTCCGCAATCGCAGCGTTAAAGAAAACCTGGATTTATTTGGTCGCATGAGGCGGGGTGAATTTGAAGAAGGGCAGAAGGTTTTGCGCGGGAAGATTGACATGGCCCATCCTAATTTATTGATGCGCGATCCGGTATTTTATCGCATCAGGAAAGAGGCTCATCATAGGACAGAGATGAAGTGGTGTATTTATCCCACCTACGATTTTACCCACGGGATTTGCGATTCCCTGGAGGGGATTACGCATTCTATCTGTACCCTGGAATTCGAAGTACACCGTCAGTTGTACGATTGGATCCTTGACCAACTGGGCGTGCATCATCCCCAGCAGATAGAATTCGCGCGTCTCAATCTTAGCCACACAGTTTTAAGCAAGCGTAAGCTCTTGGAGTTAGTGGAAAGGAAATTAGTCAGTGGCTGGGATGACCCGCGTATGCCTACCATAGCTGGCTTTAGGCGCCGCGGTTACATTCCGGAATCCATACGCAGATTTTGTGATCAGATTGGAGTGGCCAAGGCCGACAGTATAGTGGACCTGGTGGTGCTGGAAAACAGCATCCGCGAAGAGTTGAACAAGACCGCTCCCCGGGTCATGGCAGTGCTTCGGCCGCTTAAGGTGGTCATTGATAATTATCCGGAGAATCAAATTGAAGAGCTGGATGCGATCAATACTCCGGAAGATCCCGCTTGCGGTACGCGCAAGGTCATTTTTACAAAGGAGCTTTATATCGAACAGGATGATTTTCGTCAAGACCCGCCGAAACAATTTTTCCGCCTGGCTCCGGGAAAGGAAGTGCGCCTGCGCTGCGCCTATTTTATCAAATGTGTCGGAGTCTCTAAGGATGAGGCCACGGGTCAGATCAAAGAGGTACACTGTACCTATGATCCGGCAACGCGCGGCGGCGATGCCCCGGATGGACGTAAGGTTAAGGGAACCATACACTGGGTATCTTGCGTTCATGCCATAGAAGCCGAGGTACGCTTATATGAGACCCTTTTTACCAAACGCGACCCCAATGATGTCCCTGAGGGGAGTGATTTTACCGCAAACCTTAACCCGAAGTCCCTAGAGATCTTACCTTCGTGTCTGGTCGAGCCCAGCCTTAAGAAGGCGTTACCCGGGAACCGCTACCAATTCGAGCGCTTAGGGTATTTTTCCGTGGATAACGTTGATGCCTCCGGAAAGCCGACTTTTAACCGGATCGTTACCCTGCGGGACACCTGGGCTAAGATCGAAAGCAAACTATAATCCCTTGAGCAAGAAAATTTATTGTGCTATATTAAATATGGTTTTTTATAAACGCGCGGGTGGTGGAATGGCAGACACGCAAGCATGAGGGGCTTGTGCCGAAAGGCTTGGGGGTTCAACTCCCCCCTCGCGCACTAAATTAGAAAATTGATTATTTGTCGTGGCGTTTGTCTTTAACGAAGTTGCTCTTGTCTTGGCTTTTGGCAATGCATTTTAACTCCGCGCCGATCTCACCGATCAAAGCCACGTGTTCAATCTTTCTCGCCTCGTTAGTCACCACGCCGATAGATACGCAAAGAAGGGGGATTTTTTGTTCGTTGCCTTTGCGGTCCAAGGCGATGATGAAACCGTTCTTCCTGTCCTTTTCATTGTAGAAGGTCGGAGAAGTCTTATCAAACTCGTCGATTATTTCCTGGCAGACGCTATCTACGGTGTCGGGCACCGTCACTACTACAAAATCATCTCCGCCGATATGTCCGATAAAATCATCCGCGCTGCCGAATTTTTGGGTGGAACGGATCAGGATGCGGGCGGTTTCCCGGATAACCTCGTCCCCGTGTTCAAAGCCGTATTTGTCATTATAGGTCTTGAATTTATCAAGGTCCACGTAGCAGACGGCAAAGAGGGATTTATTTTCAATGCGCTTGGTCAATTCGTTTATGATAGAAACGTTTCCCGGAAGGCGGGTTAAGGGGTTTGCCTCTAGGTCTATCTGCGTGCGCCTCAAGACCATGCGTATGCGCGCCAGCAGTTCTTTGGGTTCAAAAGGTTTTACCACATAATCGTCTGCTCCGGCGTCTAGGCCGTCCACGCGGTCATTAATATCGCCTTTACCGGTTACCATAATGATAGGCAGGTGTCTTAAAAGTAAGTCTTTTTTTACCTGTCTGCAGACCTGCCGTCCGTCCATTTTAGGGATTTTATAGTCCAGGAGTACCATATCCGGGGATTTAGTATTGATGGCCTTTATCGCCTCTTCCCCGTCTTGGGCCTCAATCACGATATAGTTTTCTTCGGCAAGGGTAAGTTTTAATACGTCACGGATATCCGGGTCATCGTCAACGATCAGTATTTTAGTGGGCATAAATTAATCCTTAAGTTGCCTGCGGCAAGGTGAAGCTGAATGTCGATCCGGCGCCTATTTTGCTCTCTACCCAGATTTTTCCGCCATGCGCTTCAATGATACGTTTTACCAGGGTCAGGCCCAAGCCCGTACCCTTTACCTGTTCATTTATGGAATTCTCCACCCGGTAGAATTCTTCAAAGATCTTTTCTTTAGCCTCCGGCGGTATACCGCAACCCGTATCGGAGATATCTATCTGGATCATGGTGTCGTGCTTATGGCTCTGTACGGTTATTTTTCCTCCCGGAGGCGTGAATTTGAGGGCATTGCCGATAATGTTGATAAATACGCGCGCCAGCTGTCCGGCGTCAGCCAGTACGACCAAGGCGTCGCCTGATATTTTGGTGAAAAGGTCTCCCACCTGTTCGAGTATCACGGTTAAGTCTTGCGGCACCGGCTTCATAGCTATCTTTCCGGATTCGATGCGCGATATATCCAGAAGGTCATTTACTATATTGGTGAGTTCGTCACTGTGTTTGTTGATCTTCTCAAGCCTCAGATGTACCTCTTCAGGGACTGCCCCCAGCTTTCCGGCGAGTAATATCGACGCATATCCTTTGATGGAGGTAAGAGGTGTCCTTAATTCGTGGGATACCGCCGAGACAAAATCGGACTTACGCCTGTTTATCGTTTTTACTTCTTCCAGGGCCTGGCTTAAGGCCCGGGTTCTTTCCTCTACTTTTTTCTCCAGGCTCTGCTGGGCCAACCAGGTTTTTTCAAAAAGGCGGGCGTTTTCCAAGGCCTGGCCGAGTTGATTAGCCAGTATCGATATAAGCTCTTCGTCCCCCTCGGTGATGGCAAAATCCGTGTTTTCTGTGCCGGCGAATAAAAATCCTTTTAGGCCTTCTTTAGGCAATACCGGGCTGATCACAAAAGAATGCGCGCTAAAGGTGCGGGTTATCTCGTTTTTCAGTTCGGCATCCTCTTTGAAAGAGAGGTTGGACATATTGCTGTCGCCGCCCATTAACCCCAGGAATAGCTGTTTGTTTTCTTCCGCAAAAGAAAAAATCCTTCCCAGCTCGTCTTCCGTATAACCTAAGCTAAGGCGCAATTCAAATCTTTCGTTTGCATTATTCAAAAGGAAACAACAGGCTTTATCAAATCCCAATTCGTCCAGGCAGCTAGAGTCGATGCGCTTGAAGATCTGGGGTTCTTCTAAGGTCGTGCTCATGGAGCGCGAGAGCCGTTGCAGGGCATAGAGGCCGGACATTTTTTTGTCCAACTCTTCCTGTGTCTTATTCAATTCCATGTCGGTGCGCACGATAAGTTTTGCCTGTTCATCCATCTCGTCGAGCGAACGCCTTAACTGATCGCCCTCTTTGTACAGCTGTTTTATCTTTTCCATCTTTAAGGCCAAGACTATTACCAGAGATAATAAGGCTACAATCCCTGTAGGCCCCAAAAGAACGAAAAGGTCTTCGTTAACCCGCATATATTATTCCCCGATGGCTAAGATTACGATGCCGTGATTAAGAAAAGACGCCTTGCCGCGGTAGTCTATGGATTCCAGGGGAGCCTGTTCGCCGTAACTGAGCAAACCTATTATGGGGGTGTATATTCCGAACTGCTCCTTCAAGATTCCTATTTCTTTTTCGCTCTCCTCCCCTAATAATTTATATCGCGAAAACGAATTAAAAACAAGCACTAATTTGGCATTCCTGCCTCCCAGATAGTTATTGGCTTCCAGGGCCGCGTATCTTGTGGCCTCAAGGCAGGATTCCTTGGTAGCTATCATAAGCCGTATCGTGCTGCCTTCCGGGATATTTCCATTGAAAACAAGGGATCCGTTGTCTTCCATGGATAAGACGCTTCTTAAGATATATTCGTTGGCCTCTTTGATAAGTATGCCGATGGGGTAAAATATCGCTATGCGCTTAAGTTCTTTTTTTAGCCTTGCCAGGTTGCAGTTGAAATATTCTTCATACAGGTTGGTTGCTGAAGCCTCGTCGATTTCGTAGACAACATTATTTTCGGATTTGGTTATCAGGCGCGGTTTACCCAAGGGCCTCCAGCCATGCCTGACCCCCATGCCGAAGCTCACCTTTCCTCCTACAAGGATTGCCACAGCCGCATCTTTTAGCGGGTATCGCTCGAAATATATCGAAAGCCCCAAGGGGCCTGAGGTATCAAGCAGGTTCGCCCCGACAAGAGGGAAGCTTAATCCTAGCCTCTCCTGTAGCCCGGAGATAAGCCTGGTGTTCTCTTTTTGCGCCATATCGGATAAAATAAGACAAAAGTCTTTGCGCACGCCTTTAAAACCGCGCAGAAGCCTCTCGCCTAAATCCTCTCCGGTCTCTATAGGGTTGTGGTCTTTTATTTTTTGGACAGAGGCGGCATTGCAATATGCCCCTTGCGGAAATTTTATGAGTAATAGGCCCAGGGCCTGTGTGGATATTCCGTAGTTGGAGATTACGATACGGCTGCTAGCGCCGATAAGGGGGGTAGTCGGGCCGAGAGCATTTTTTATGGCGCTCAAGGTTCCGGCGTGGGCGAATTCAGGGGAACTGATGACTATCGCCAGGTCCGCAGCTTCATTACCAATATTTTCTCGTGCCTCCAGAAGGCACTCGCGAGTAGC
>JAPLLP010000154.1:0-1411 GCA_026387515.1 Candidatus Omnitrophota bacterium
ACTCTCCCGATAGGTTATGCCGATGGCTATCATAGGGGTCTCTCCAATAAGGCAGAGGTGCTGGTGCGCGGCCAATTCGCTCCGATAGTTGGCAAAGTGACGATGGACCAGACGATGATAGATGTTGGGCGTATAAAAGGTGTGAAGATAGGTGATGAAGTAGTTCTGATAGGAAAGCAGGGTCGCCATGAAATACGCGTTGAGAAATTGGCTCGCCTGGCCGGGACAATAGCCTACGATTTTATCTGCGGTATCTCCAATAGAGTACCTCGAGTGTACAAGTAATCCATACCAAATTAAGACATCAAATAGTTAGCTAATATCAATTGACAAATATTTTTTTTGATATATACTACCTTTATATTGTTCTTACACAAAAATCCTACGGAGGAAGAATGCTCAGAAAAATATTAAGCCTAATAGTAGTAGTCACATTTCTATTCAATGAAATGGCCTTCGCGTTAAGCCCGGAAATTGTATCCGGAAATCCTGCCAGTCCGATTAAGTCAGCTATGTATGCCGCAGGTCAAAAATTATTTGCAATGAAAAAAGGCCCGGGTTCTGAACTCGTCAGAAGTATTGACAAAGCGATGGAGGGCGTATTTATAGGTAACAAGCCCTCGATAAGCGGAGTCAAGTTTGTAAAAGCCGATAATGAACAATTGCCAAAAGGTTGGGAAAAGAATCCGATATTAAGTAAGACCAGTCTTTTAGAGGCATTTGAATATTTTCGGGATAATGAAGCCCGTATATCAAAGAAAGGCCTCAATATTAAGGAAGGATACTTCGAAGTCGATGCGACAAAGGGTGAACTTCCGATAGCCAGGGTAGAAGCGAACAATGACGGCACTTACACGCTCATCCTTCATACAAAATTTGTACAGATGTGGAACCATATACGTGCTAATGACATATGGTTTAAGACGCGCGGCTTCACCGTCAGTCTCGCTTGGGGTATATTTTACCGGGTTGCAAAACATGAGATGGCGGATCTTACTACATTGTCGCATATCCAAAAGGGCGGAGGCCATTTAGTTTCAGATGATACCAAATCCGCAGAAATAGGTGTGGCGCATCCGGGTGAGCATTTTGCTAATATGATAGGGGGAGGATACAGCCTGATAAATGACGGATTATGGATGTGGTTTTTAGGATCCTATTGTTTCGGCGATTCCACAAGATATAACAACGATATATTGAAAGATCGGCTTGGGTGGTTTTTTAGCCATGAGGGCAAAGAGCTCGGGTTCGCAGAAGAATTTTCATCGTATCCGAACGCTTTATATCTGCCGAAGCGTGAAGTCGCTATTAAGCTTGCGCTTGCGGTCAATTATTATTTCTTTAAAGATAGGCCAAGCGCAAAGGTCCCGGAATTCACTGTCAAACCTATATATATAGAGGAAGCAAAGGC
>JAPLLP010000154.1:1439-2611 GCA_026387515.1 Candidatus Omnitrophota bacterium
GGCCCGCCAGGCGAATATCAAGAGTGTTTTACCGGCGACCGGAGAGGATAAGACTATTACCAGTACGATAAGTCATCCCATACCGTTAGAGAATATGCCTTTTTACGAAAAGACGATGAAATGGTATATGGGAGAGAAGGCCAATGCCGCCTTGACTGATCCCGTAAGGCATACGTTACTTGTGGCTGAATATGGCCCAGAGAAGGCAAATATGGCCTGGTCACTGCTTAGAAGTATCAGAAATATCGAAACCGGCCAGACTGGCGCGATGACTCCTGCCGGAATAGCCGAAACTCTGGACATGATGGAGAAGACCAGGCGGATAATGATCAAGGTGATGGATGACGAACAAGATAATATATTTGGCGGCGGGCCCGGCAGGAATGTGCGCACGCACCTCAGGATGCTCATCCAGAAACTGCCATGCTACAAAGACGCGGCCGCCGCGCTCGGTATCTCATTCACGGGTGATCCCGCTGATTCAGAGATAAAATTAATAGCCGCAAACGTCTTAAGCCTCTATTCATTCGATTTCGGTGACATGTATTTTACAATGTTCGGCCCGTATCAGGAAGGCCAATACGTGACAACAGGCGCAGTCGACGAAGCGCTCGACGCATTTTTGGATTTTTATAACGCGAATCCGATTCAAATTGGGGACTTAAGTCTACCCAAAACGCCCCAGACTAATTTTACAAAGGAAGCAGATTTAGACAATAGGTCAGCAGCTCTCGAATCGCTAGGAAGAGATCCGGCACGCGAAATGAGGGAAGCGGCGACGGTACAATCATTTAGAGCCAATTTCAGAGCTCTCGAATCCGAGCTTAGAAAAAGGGGAGCCAATTTTGATTTTATTGATGAAAGTGCCATAGCCTGGGTGTCGAATGCTCATACCCGTAACAAGATCGATCTGATAGGAAAATGCCTAAGGTTATATCACCGCTATTATAATACCAAAGATGGCACCCAGAAGGGCATGGTGGTGGAATTCTATCCGGGTAAAACATTGCTGGCGTGGGAGGACGACTCTGCTATAGTTAGACATACCGGTTCGGATTGGATGCACTCCCATACTATTAAGGGGCCGCCTCCGATACATTATTTCGCTATCAGTGGCGACCTTGAATTGTTTGCTGTAATGGCGCCGAAATTTATTAGAGAATACAGGGCCC
>JAPLLP010000347.1:0-3781 GCA_026387515.1 Candidatus Omnitrophota bacterium
ATCCTGTCGCCTTATCTGAATCAGAAGATTCTTGTTTGGGTAGGAGCGGTAATCGTTTTTATTTTTCTGCTTTTTGTTGTGGGGAGGATTATTGGCACAAGAAAGAACAGGCAGGCAGTATATGCCGGCTCCAGCCTTAAAAAGCCGGTAGTTTTTGAGCCGATCAAGCCTAGGGTAAGCAGGATTACGGGAGAGCCTGTTCGTCAGCCGGTGACGTCAACCATACGTTTGGTTATGCGCGCCAGGGAGAGTTGTTATATCCAGCTTAAAACCGATGGACACCTCGTATTCAACAGCACCTTAAAAAAAGGAAAGGTTGAAACCTGGGTTGCTAAAGAAAAAAATAAATTTTTCCCTGAGTAACGCCAGCGCCGTGAGTTTGGAGCTGAACGGCGAACCCATTCCTCCGCTTGCCAAAAAAAAGCGCATGCTTAAGAATGTCGAGATTACCAGAGACGGGCATATCACCATACAGTAAGCATGGGCGGCAGAAGAACTAAAATTGGCATATTAAGCCTGGGGTGCCCGCGTAACCTGGTTGATTCCGAAGGGATTACCGGCCGCCTGGAAGCAAAAGGCTACCGAATTGTAGACGTAGATAAGGCCGATGTGGCCATAATTAATACTTGTTCTTTTATAGATGAGGCAAAGAAGGAGTCCATTGAAGCCATCCTGGATGTAGCCCGGCTTAAGAAACAGGGGAGGCTAAAAAAGCTCATTGTCTACGGATGCCTTACCCAACGCTACAAAAACACCTTAGTCAAGGAGCTTCCGGAAGTCGATGCTTTTGTGGGCAGGGTTTCTTTGGATTCAAGCCAAGATCAGCTTATTTTAACTCCCCCGCACTATGCGTATCTAAAGATCTGTGAAGGGTGCGTCAATGCTTGCAGTTATTGTATTATACCTAAGGTAAAAGGCAAATTTACCAGCCTGGATATGGATTCTTTGGTAAAAAAGGCCAATAAATTTGACGCTGCCGGGGTAAAAGAACTTAACATCATCGGACAGGATATTACCGGTTACGGATTGGATCTGTACGGTAAAAGGAAGTTGCCGGAATTGGTCAAGCGTATCTTGAAAGCCACCAAGAATATCGGCTGGATCAGATTGCTATATCTATTTCCGGGGGACATAATCAATGAGCTCCTTGAGATAATAAGAGAAGAGCCGCGGGTCTGTAAATATGTTGATCTGCCTCTACAGCACATCAATGATCGTATCTTGAAATTAATGCATCGGGGTACCGGTAAAAGCGAATTACTGAGGCTTATCGATAAAATAAGGAAAAAAGCGCCCTCTGTGGCTATACGCACCACATTTATCACGGGCTTCCCCTCTGAGACGGAAGCAGAATTCAGGGAACTCCTGGATTTTGTTAAAGAGGCGCGATTTGAAAGACTGGGTGTTTTTACCTATTCCAGGGAAGAGGGGACTGCGGCGTATCGTTTAAAAGGGCAGATACCCCGGGAGACAAAGGTTGCGCGTTTTGACGAACTTATGCTGGCGCAACAGGAAGTTTCGCGGCAGAATAACGCCAAGTTGCTGGGTAAGGATATGATGCGTATGTCGCCAGAAGCGAATATGACGCTCCGGAGGTGGATGGGCAGGTGTATGTGCGTTCAAGGCATCCGCTTAAACCGGGAAATTTTGTAGGGGTTAGGATTTGTGATACCTTGGAGTACGATTTAGTGGGGGAGGCGCTGGAATGAATTTAGCCAATAAAATTACCGTATCGAGGATAGTCCTCACCTTCGTTTTTATGTTTTTTTTATTCTGCCATAGCTGGTGGGCAAAGGTATTGAGCCTGGTTATTTTTATCTTCGCGGCATTATCGGATTTTCTTGACGGCCGCATCGCGCATAAGAAGAACATGGTTACGGATTTCGGCAGGCTCATGGATCCTATCGCGGATAAGATCCTGGTGATCGCCGCATTTTCCGCATTTGTGCAGATGCAGCTTATCGAGGCCTGGATGTTCGTGATTATCATATCCCGGGAGATAATTATTACATCGCTAAGGCTTTTTGCCCTGAATAAGGGTAGGGTATTGTCTGCCACCAAGGCAGGAAAGCATAAAACCGTATCTCAGATGTCCGTGATATTCCTTATCCTGGGTTTTATAGTTTTAAAAGAAACGAGGCTGGCCTTTTTTACCTGGGATCCCGCCTGGGAAGGCTTATTTCGTAAAAGTATATACATCCTCATGTTGGTTACCGTAGGGTTTACGCTTTATTCCGGCCTATCCTATCTCTGGGAGAACCGTAAGATCATCGCTAAGATTTAAACTGCCACCTACCATTTTTTCGCATGCGCAACTCTTTAATTAAAGGCGTGGTTACTTTTTTCGGCACCGGATATCTCCCATTTATGCCCGGGACATTCGCTAGCGTCGTTGGGATTATACTATACTATATACTAAAAGATAGGTTGTTTGTCTATATCGGCGTTACCGCAATACTCTTGATTTTAGGGTTATGGTTAGGCAAGGAAGCAGAGAAGATATTTGGGCGCAAGGATCCGCCGCAGGTGGTTATTGACGAAGTGGTGGGTATGCTTATGAGTTTGGTTTTTCTTCCGTTTTCGGTGATGCTAGTGGTGATGGGATTTTTACTGTTTCGGATCCTTGATACCTTGAAGCCTTTTCCGGCAGGCCGGATTCAGGATTTGCATGGCGGTATGGGTATAATGGCGGATGATATTGTGGCAGGAATCTATGCGAATATCATACTTCAGGTCGTGGTGAGGCTTACCTCTTTCAAAATCTCGTAGGTCGGGCCTTTAGGGGTAAGCGTGCTTTTTAAAAGCGTCAGCCTGGTAACAGGAAATTCCCGGAATTTGCCTTCGATTTTTCCTTCCAGATTTTTCAATTCCCGGATCAAATTATTGCGGTTTAAAAAAGACTTTGTCCTACCGATAGTAATATGAGAAGAGAAGGGGCGGTCTTCTTTGGGCATGCCTATTTGGGCTAGGTTTTGCTCAAGTTCTCCGGCGATAAGCTTAGTTTCATTGTCGCCTTTGTCTATGCCTATCCAGATTACCTTAGGGAATTCCATTTTCGGAAAAACCCCAATGGAAAAAGGGCGGATGGAAAATTGTTTATAGTTTAGCGCGACTCCTTCTAAGGTTTGTTCGATGTCTTTTATTTTTCCTTCGTCTACCTCACCCAGGAATTTTAAGGTCAGATGGATATTTTCGGGGTTAACCCATTTGACGTCCGCGCCGGTTTGTTTCAGGCCTGCCTGCAGCCTTTCCAATGAGTCCTTGATTTCTTGCGGCAATTCTATAGCGATGAATGTTCTCATATCTTTTACTGTTTTATAGCTTTGTTTAACAACTCTAGGCTTTTGAGCGCGGATTTTTTACGTATGCTGTCCCGGCTTCCTTGGAAACGAAACAAGTTACAGGTAGTTTTATTCCGGCTAGCTACCGCGACATATACCGTTCCTACAGGTTTGGATTTTGTTCCGCCGGTTGGGCCGGCAATGCCTGTAATTCCAATACCGATATCCGCTTTGGCGAGTTTGCGCACCTTTTGGGCCATAAGTGCGGCTACCTTTTCCGATACCGCTCCTTGCTTGGTGATTATTCCGCGCGGTATGCCCAAGAGTTTCTCTTTGGCCTTATTGCTATAAGCCACGATACCGGCCAAAAAGTATTTTGAGCTGCCGGATATATCGGTAAATAGCTTTGAAACCAGCCCTCCAGTACAGGATTCAGCTACAGCCATAGTCAGCTGTTTTTTTAACAGAAGCTTATGTATATGTAGTACGGTAGTTTGCAT
>JAPLLP010000347.1:3889-8656 GCA_026387515.1 Candidatus Omnitrophota bacterium
CAACCGGCGGTAAAACCCGCGAGTTTGCTGTAATCTTTGGCAGACAGATCTGGTGAAATTCCAGAGTCGATGGTGCCGCAGAAAGCGGCATACCGATTTATCCGATTAAATCGGGTATTGAGGTATTATAGTCCAGATGGAAGAAGATTACAGTCGCATATTACCCGAAGATTATTTTCGGGTTTTTTATTATAGGAGGCATTGCTTGTGTTCAATTCGATTGCGGAAATCTTAGAAGATTTAAAAAACGGCCGCATGGTCATCGTGGTGGATGATGAGGCGCGCGAGAATGAAGGGGACTTGGTGATAGCGGCATCATTTGTCAAGCCTCAGGACATTAACTTCATGGCCAAATTCGGCCGCGGGCTTATCTGTGTCCCCATGGAAGAAGAGAGGTTGAGGGTCCTGGAACTTGAGCCTATGCTTAAGGAGCGTTCGATAAAGACCTGGTCCGGCCAGGGCATATATTTCCTTTAAAGGCGCAAAAAGGCGGCGTGCTGGTCAGGGCCGGACATACCGAAGCATCCGTAGACCTGGCGCGCCTGGCAGGTTTATATCCGGCCGGGGTTATCTGTGAGATTATGAATGACGATGGGAGCATGTCGCGCCTGCCGCAATTAAAAGATTTTGCCAAACAGCACAATCTCAAGATATGTTCTATCTCCAATCTCATAGAATATCGCCGGCGCTCTGAGAAACTAGTGGTCAGGCTTAGCGAGGCAAGTCTCCCTACGGAATTCGGGACATATAAACTTATATTGTTTCAGGATTTGATTTCCCGGCACGTGCATACTGCCTTGGTTATGGGTGAGTTAACCGAAGAACCGACGTTAGTGAGGGTGCATTCTGAGTGTTTGACCGGCGATGTGTTCGGGTCTTTGCGCTGTGACTGCGGCAAGCAGCTTAAGAAAGCCATGCAGCTGATCGATTCTCAGAGAAAAGGGGTAATCCTGTATATGAACCAGGAGGGCCGCGGTATCGGGTTGGTGGATAAAATACGCGCCTATGATTTACAGGATAATGGTCTTGATACTGTTGAGGCAAACCAGGCTTTGGGGTTTGAGCCGGATCTTAGGGACTACGGAATCGGCGCGCAGATACTGGTGGATCTGGGGCTTAAGAGCATAAAGCTTCTGACCAATAATCCGCGCAAAATCGTCGGGCTTGAAGGCCACGGCTTAAAGGTGGTTGAACGCGTTCCGCTTGAGACCGAGCCCCAGCCGTTAAACTATAAATACCTGAAGACCAAAAAAGAAAAACTCGGACACGATTTAACAATCTAGGCCGGTGTTCACTTACTGCTACACCCCGCGCTAATAGGATTTGCGCGGGTGTTCGTTATTACGAAGGAGGGTAGGCATGGTAAAGATAATTGAAGGTGATTTGATCGCTAAGGGTAAAAGCTTTGCGATCGTGGCTTCGCGTTTCAATGATTTCATGACCAAGGAGCTAGTTTCGGGGTGCGTGGATACTTTGGTGCGTCACGGAGCCCAGGAGAATGACCTGGTGTTGAGTTGGGTGCCCGGGGCATTTGAAATTCCTACGGTGGCGCAGAAATTAGCAAAAACAAAAAACTATGACGCGGTGATCTGTTTAGGCACGGTGATCCGGGGATCTACGCCGCATTTTGATTACATCGCAGCCGAGGTTTCCAAAGGCATAGCCAAGGTTTCCCATGATACGGGTATTCCGGTTATCTTCGGCGTAATCACCGCCGATACAATAGAGCAGGCCATTGAGCGCGCAGGCACAAAAGACGGCAATAAAGGTCAAGGCGCGGCCTTAAGCGCAATAGAGATGGTAAACCTGATGAGCAAGATCAAATAAGACCGATGAGAAAACGCACCAAGGCAAGGGAATTTGCCATACAATTTCTTTATCAGGTTGATATCACCAAGCAAGACGTCGATTCTTCCTTGGGTGATTTCTGGCAGAACTCTGAAGAAGAAGCAAATGAAGAGGTAAGAAATTTTGCCTCTGAACTTGTCAAGGGTACTATCGATAACCTGGGAGAGCTTGACAAAAAACTATCTCAATACGCCACAAATTGGCAGTTGGAACGTATGGCAGTGGTGGATAGAAATATCCTGCGTCTGGGAGCGTTTGAGCTTCTCTTCCGCACAGATATTCCCCCCAAGGTTTCCATAAACGAAGCCGTGGATCTGGCCAAAAAATATTCGGGCCTGGAGGCCGGAAAGTTTGTCAACGGCATCCTGGATAAGATAAAATCTTCAAAAGTTTAATGAAATTCGCCGATTTACATACCCATACTGTTTTTTCCGACGGAACTAAGAGCCCGGAAGGGCTTGTCGCGGAAGCAAAAAAACAAAGGCTTGATTGTATAGCTGTGTGTGACCATGATACAGTGGGCGCAGTCAGCCAGGCGTTAAGCTTCGGGAGCAAACAAGGGGTTGAGGTTCTGCCCGGCATCGAACTCTCCACGGAGTTTGAGGGGATTGAGGTGCATCTTTTAGGCTACATGATTGATCCCCAGAATCCGGCCCTAAAGGAGAAACTAGATTTTTTAAAAAACAACCGTGTCCACCGGATTTACGAAATAGTGGGCAGATTAGAGTCTTTGGGTGTAAAACTTAAACCGGAGTCGGTATTTGACATTGCTAACGGAGGCACGCCAGGAAGATTGCATATAGCCAGGGCTATGCTGAAAGAGAAGTTGGTGAATACCATTAACGAAGCCTTTGTCAGGTTTATCGGGGACAGAAGCCCCGCATACGTGTGCGGTTTCCGCTTAGAACCTCAAGAGGCTATACGCTTGATTAAGCAGGCAGGAGGTGTCAGTGTCCTGGCGCATCCATATAGTATCAAGCGCGACGAATTGATCCCGGTATTGGCCGCCGCCGGGCTTTCAGGGTTGGAAGTATATTATCCGGAACATACGCAATCAATGATTAATTTTTACCTTAATCTGGCTCAAAAATATAACTTGCTGGTTACCGGAGGTTCGGATTATCACGGCGCTGCCAAGCCAGACGTAAAAATGGGCGTAGTCAGGATTCCTTACGAATTAGTGGAAAAGATAAAAGAGAGAGCCGGGCATGGATAAAAAAGATCATGAATATTATATGAATTTGGCTACTGACTTGGCCCTAAAGGGCAAAGGTAAGACTGCGCCTAATCCTATGGTGGGAGCAGTAGTAGTCAAAAATGGTAAAATAATAGGTAAGGGTTATCATGAAAAGGCGGGGGCCGCGCACGCCGAAGTAGTAGCTTTGGATTCTGCCGGAAAAAGCGCTAGAGGGGCAACGCTTTATGTTACGCTGGAACCGTGCACGCACTTTGGCCGCACGCCTCCTTGCGTAGATAAGGTCATTAGTAGCGGGATAAAGCAGGTTTTTGTCGGGATGGTCGATCCCAATCCGGTCAATAACGGCAAAGGCGTTCAGTTTTTAGAAAGCCACCATATAAAAGTAAAAGTGGGCATCTTGCAGGAAAAGCTTAAGGTTATAAACGAGGCATTTATTAAATATATTACTTCCGGAATTCCTTTAGTTACTGTTAAGGTTGCTCAATCTCTCGACGGCAGGATCGCTACTTCCGCGGGAGATTCTAAATGGATTACTTCCGATAAAGCCCGCGCCTACGCGCATCGGTTGCGCAAAGATTTTGACGCGATCATGGTGGGGGTAAATACCGTATTAAGGGATAATCCGCGGCTTGATCCGTGGTTCTCCAAAAAAGATCTGGTTAAAATCGTAATTGATACTCAGCTAAGTACGCCTCCGGAAGCGAATATCTTTTCCAAAAAGAGTCCCGTTATAATTGCAACCCTGCCCAGTCCGGCAGGACAAGAGACCGAGAATAGGGCGATGCTCGCTCAAAAAGCAAAGATCCTGGAGGTAAGAGAAAAGTCCGGCCAGGTAAACTTAAAGGATCTTTTAAAAAAGCTGGGCCAGCAGGGTATCTTGAGTGTCCTTGTCGAGGGCGGCGGCACTTTAATCGGCTCATTGTTCGACGAGGGCCTGGTGGACAAGGTCCTATTTTTTATCAGCCCCAAGATCATCGGAGGCAAAGAATCAATCAGTTCAGTAATGGGTAAGGGGATCAGCCGGGTTGATAAGGCAATTAAGATAAAGCAGGTTAAGCTGCGGCGTATCGGTCCGGATTTTCTGATTGAAGGCAGGATTGTTTAGGGTTTAAAGGCATGTTTACCGGCATTGTGGAAGAATTAGGCGAGGTGGCGCGTATTTCAAAAAGAGGCAGTTTGACCCTTCTTGAGATTAAGGCGCCAAGGGTGAGCCAGGACGTAGCGACCGGAGACAGTATCTCGGTTAACGGGGCCTGCCTGACCATTATTAAAAATGAATCGGGGATTTTGAGTTTTGAAGTAATGCCGGAGACTAATCAGGTTACTAATTTGGGTGGCTTGCGTTTAAGAGATAAGATGAATCTTGAGCGCGCTTTAAAAATAGGCGATAGGCTTTCCGGGCATTTTGTTACCGGGCACATAGATTGTCTGGGAGTTATCCGCAGGAAACATTATCTGAGTGAAAATTTATCTTTTGAGATCGTTCCCGCTCCGGGAAACATGCAGTATGTTTTGCAAAAAGGCTCCGTCGCAGTAGACGGGATAAGCCTTACCGTGGCTAAAAAGTTGCCTGCCGCTTTTTGCGTTTATATCATACCTCACACCCTCAAGAATACCACCCTAAGGTTTAAATCCCCGGGAGATAAAGTTAACCTCGAATTCGATATCCTGGTAAAAAGGGCTTCGCCTCTCTAAAAATTTTATATAGAAAATTTAAACGA
>JAPLLP010000347.1:8750-9088 GCA_026387515.1 Candidatus Omnitrophota bacterium
CTGCCTAATTATGGAAATCAAGGTTAGGGTTAAGGATAATGTAGTAATACTGGATCTTTGCGGGCGCATTGATGTTAACTCCGCAAATCTGGTAGAGATAGTCGGCCAGTGCATCCGCGACGGCTACACGGACGTCTTGTGCAACCTCGAGGAGACCAACGCTATCGACTATATGGGGATCTCCGCGTTAGTCTTGGCTTACAAGGAATTGGCCAATAATGGCGGCAGAATGAAACTGGTGGCTATTCCGGAATCTTTGAGAAATTTGTTTTCTATTTCCGGCATGGACCGGGTTATCGATATCTTCCCGGAGGAGGAATCGGCGGTAAATAGCTTTA
>JAPLLP010000347.1:9148-9486 GCA_026387515.1 Candidatus Omnitrophota bacterium
GATATCAAGATAGAATTAAAATCAAAGTCTGCCAGTAATCCGCTTTGCCTCCAGGGTGACATAGTCAATCTTAGCGCAATCGGCGCCTTTATTTTTGGTTGCGAGAAGTTTAAATTGGGAGATGAGGTATTCTTAAGATTTAAACTCTCCCCTACCTCAGAAGAATTAATTTTAGATGCCAAGGTGGTTTGGCTGGCAGACAAGCAGGTCCAACCGCATTTTTATCCCGGCATAGGAATAGAGTTTGTCAATATTCCCCCGGACGTCCAGGAAAAGATTTTCGAATTCGTGGAAAGGAACGCTTCGCTTCTTTCCAATGACGACTAGCCTTAATAATG
>JAPLLP010000275.1:0-9912 GCA_026387515.1 Candidatus Omnitrophota bacterium
CCTGGGCCACGTTAATCTATCCACTACTCAGATATACACGCACCTTACCACCGAAAGGCTCAAAAGCGTCTATGACAAGGCGCACCCGCGCGCATAAAAGGTAAAACCAAAAAATATGTTTATTATTTACGACCTGGTATTTCTGGTTATTTCTGTTTTTTACCTCCCGGTTTATTTATTCCGCCGCAAATTTCACCGGAGTTTTTTCTCGCGCCTGGGAATTTTACCGCGGCATCTGGATTTGGGCCGTCCGATCTGGATCCACGCGGTGAGCGTGGGAGAGGCGATCATGGTCCGTCCCCTTCTTGATAAACTGCGCCGGGAATTCCCTGATAAGCGTTTTGTCATCTCTACTGTCACGACTACCGGTAATGCTATCGCCAGGGGTACGGCCGGCGAAAAAGATCTCGTCACTTATCTGCCGCTAGACTTTAGTTTTATCGTCGACAAGGTCATCGATAAGATTAATCCTAGCTTATTTATTATCGCCGAGACAGAGCTCTGGCCGAACCTGATATCGCAACTCCACAAAAGAAATGTTCCGGTGGTGATTGTCAACGGAAGGATTTCTGATGCGTCTTTCAGAGGTTATTGCGCCATCAGGTTCCTGCTCGGAACATTCTTAAATAAGGTGGCCGGGTTTTTGGTGCAGTCCGAAAGCGATCAAACGAGGTTATTGGCTTTAGGGGTCAAAGAAGATAAGGTGCGGGTAACGGGCAATATGAAGTTTGATCATGAAAAGATTACTCGGAGTTTCGCGCTAAGTTGAACCTGAGGCCTGAAGAGAAACTTTTTGTGGCGGGGAGTACCCATCCCGGAGAAGAAGAAGCGGTGTTATCCGCTTACAGGAGACTGGCCAAGCAATTCATTGCCCTGCGTTTATTGATCGTCCCGCGCCACCCGCCAAGGGCAAAGGAAGTCGGGAGGTTGGTATTAAAATATGGATTTACCCCTGTTTTCATTTCTCAACCCGAACGCGTAACGCAGGGGGCAGTTTTTATCCTTGATACCGTGGGCCAGCTTACGAATTATTATGCTATAGCCGATATCGTCTTTATGGGCGGGAGCTTGGTAAAAAAAGGCGGACATAATATTTTGGAGCCTGCGCTGTTTGCCAAGCCTATTCTTTTCGGCAGGCAGATGTTTAATTTCCGGGATATCGCGGACCTCTTTCTGCGAAACCGCGGGGCGATCTTAGTGCAACGTAAAGAAGAGTTGTTTCTCAAATTAAGGTTCCTCCTGGATAATCCGTCCTTAATGTCGCAATTAGGCCAGGCTGCCCAGAGGTTGGTATTGGATAACCAGGGGGCTACAGATAAGAACCTGAAGATCATTAAGGAGTTGATAAGGCCGTGAGCCATAATAGCGGATTACTGCAAATTCGGCTGGAGCTCGACGACGCAATTACCTATGGTAGTAAAACTTCTGCCTTAAAGATCGCGGGGCGCGGGTTGAAACAGGCTAAAGTTAGCGGCCGGTCCGGAGAGGTAGAATATTTTAAAGGCCAGATCGAATTGTTGCGCGAAAAATTCGCGAATGCCATTATGCATTTTGACAAGGCTATAAAATTTAATCCTAAAGACGGAGCCGCTTACAATGATCGGGCCTTATGTATGGTAGAGTTGGGGATAATCGACGAGGCGTTCTATTATTTTGATAAAGGGATCAAGGTAGAGCCTGACTATGCTACCATTTATCACAATAAGGGATGGGGCTCCTGAATAATATCGGACGCCACAGCGAGGCGATAAAGTATTTGCTTAAAGCTCTGGAGCTTGAGCCGGAGCGCGCAGTGACCTATGATAATCTCGCCGACGCGCTTTTAAATCTCAATGATTACCAGGGGGCAAAAGAGTCTTACGAGAAAGTGCTTAAATTGCTTAAGCCGGGTTGCTGCGGCGAGATAAGAAAGAATATCGCCCGCCAGTTAAAGTCATTAAAGCAAAAAACGCTAAAAAATCTAGAAAGGTAGAGATCATGGAAGAATATAAAATTTTGCTTTCTGAAAAAGATATTCCCGAGGCCTGGTATAACCTTATACCTGATCTGCCGTTTAATTTGCCGGCACCCATACATCCCGGTACAAAACAACCTTTACAGAAGAAGGATCTGCAGATGATTTTTCCTGATTCTCTCATTGAGCAGGAGATGAGTGGGCAAAAATGGATAGCTATCCCCCGGGAAATCCGCGACATTTACCGTCTGTGGCGGCCTACTCCTTTGCGCAGGGCTCATCGCCTTGAGAAGTATCTTAAGACCAAGGCCCGGATATATTATAAAGACGAAAGTGTTTCTCCTACCGGCAGCCACAAGACCAATACCGCGGTTGCCCAGGCCTATTATAACAAGCAGGCAGGCATAAAGCGTTTAAGCACGGAAACAGGCGCCGGCCAGTGGGGGGCGGCTTTAAGTTTTGCCTGTAATGTTTTTGGGCTTTCCTGCCGCGTTTATATGGTCAAGGTGAGCTTCCACCAAAAACCTTTCCGTAAATCCCTTATGCATGCCTGGGGAGCCCAGGTAGTAGCTTCTCCTTCGGAGATTACCGAATCCGGTAAGGCGATATTGAAGGCCGATCCGCATTGTCAGGGTAGCCTGGGGATTGCTATATCTGAGGCAGTGGAGGAGGCAGCCAAGAATAAGGATACTAATTATTCGCTGGGCAGCGTGTTGAATCATGTCTTGTTACATCAAACGGTCATTGGCCTGGAGACTAAAAAACAATTGAAGATAGCCGGAGAGAAGCCGGATTATATTGTTGCCTGCGTCGGCGGAGGGAGTAATTTCGGAGGATTGGTTCTGCCTTTTATAAAAGACAAACTAAAAGATAGGAATATGAGGATAGTCGCGGTTGAGCCCACAGCTTGCCCGAGCCTGACTAGGGGTCAGTACCGCTATGACTTTGGGGATACGGCGTGTTTAACGCCCTTGCTTAAAATGTTTACCCTGGGGCACAAGTTTATCCCGCCCGGCATCCATGCCGGAGGCCTGCGCTACCACGGTTGTTCTCCTTTGGTCAGCGCCTTGCATGCCAAGGGTATTGTGGATTCAGTGGCTTATCCGCAACTAGAGGTATTTAAGTCGGCAATCATCTTTGCCCGGACCGAAGGGATTATTCCCGCCCCGGAGACGGCGCACGCGATCAAAGCCACCATAGATATCGCCAAAAGAGCCCGTAGGGATGAGTGTATCGTATTTAACTTCAGCGGGCACGGCTTCCTGGACCTGTCTTCTTATGACAAATTCTTAGGTGGTAAACTAATAAACTATGCCTTTCCGCGCCTTGAGATAAAAAAGGCACTTTCTGACCTGCCAATTGTTTGATCATTCCATAAGAAAAGTGTTTGGGCTTTTAGCTTTTTAGGGGTATAATATTAGTCTTTGATAGCCCAATATTTCTTTAACACATTGCAATTGAAATGGTTTTGCCTGTGATATAAGGATCGCCATGCAAGGATTTCTCTATAATCTGGCTACTGATAGGTACCAAGGTTTTTTCTACCGTATAATTAAGCTTTTTCCTTTTATCCGGCATCTACGGTATTATTATAAGGTTATTAGCCGTATTTTACGGTTTAAGGCCTTATAAATTGGCTTGTAAGGTGATTAGCGTGGGTAATATTACCTTGGGCGGCACAGGTAAAACTCCTTTGGTAGAATATATTGCCAGGCTGCTTAAAGAACGGGGCCAAAAGGTAGCGGTCTTGACCAGGGGTTATAAAGGGGGCCGCGGAGATCTTTCTGATGAGCCGCTTATGCTGCAAAATAATTTGAAGGGGGTCCCGGTTATAATCAACCCTGACCGGCTGGCAGGGGCAAAGGAAGCTATGGGGGACTATGGAGTCAATACTGTGATCCTGGATGACGGTTTCCAGCAGTGGTGGATAAAAAAAGACCTTGAGGTCGCGGTCATTGACTCAACCAACCCTTTTGGCAACAGTCATGTTTTGCCCCGGGGGATTTTGCGCGAGCCCCTTTCTTCGCTCAGGCGGGCGGATATTTTTGTCTTGACTAAAACTGATCTCGCGGCAGATACTCTAGCGTTAAGAGATTATTTGACGCGGGTCAATGATTCTGCGGTAATTGTTGAATCCAGGCACGCGCCTGGCTGCCTTTACGCGCTGGGAGACGGGGATGAGATGATTGAAATTCAGGCTTTAAAGGGAAAGAATGCCGCGCTGATTTCAGGCATAGGCGATCCTGCCTCGTTTGAGCAGACCGTAAAGAGGCTGGGCATTCATATTGAGCTGAGTTTTAGATTTAATGATCATCATTATTATTCCCAAAAAGATTTTGATAATATTTTTACCCAGTGCAGGCAAAAAAATATAGTTAGCGTTATTACTACCGAAAAGGATGCTGCCAGATTAAGTGGGTTCCCTATCAAGGCGCAAGATATTAGGGTTTGGGTCCTTGGTATCAAGTTGGTCCTGACTAAAAATGAAGAAGGTTTTAGTAACAGATTATTTGGCATATATAACCCTTAAGGCCCTAGGGCCTATTTTAAGGTTTTTACCAAGGACCTACAGCCTTTTCTTGGGTCGTCGGATAGGTGAGTTGGTTTATCTGTTGGATACCAGGCATAGGGCTATTGCCTATGCCAATATCCGGCAGGCCATGGGAGATAAGGCATCACCGCGCAGGTTATCGCGGATTACACGCAATTTTTACCGGAATTTCGGGCAGAATATCATCGAGGTATTTTTCATCCCCGCGATCCATAAGAGCTACATTAATAAATATATCACTTTTGAAGGGCTGGAGCATATAGAAGAGGCTTTTAAGCAGGGCAGGGGTATAATTTTTGTATCTGTGCATGCCGGTAGCTGGGAGCTTTCCAGTATTATTTGTTCTAACCTGGGCATACCTTTTAGCCTGCTAGTGCGCGACCAGCGTTATCCCAGGTTAGAGCGTTTATTGAATTCTTACCGCAGCGAGAAGGGCTGCAGGTTTATCCAGAGGGAAAATCAGCTGCGCGAGATCATCCGGGTATTAAAAAATAACGAATCTATCGGTATGTCCTTGGATCAGGGGGGGCATGCCGGAGAGCTGGTAGATTTCTTTGGTAAAGAGGCTTCTATGGCTTCCGGCGCGGTAAAGCTGGCCTTAAAATACGATTCCGCGATCATACCGATATTCTATACCAGGGTTAAAGGTCCTTATATAAAAACTATTATCGCTCCCGCGTACAAGGTAAGAAAAGGCCCTGATTCGGAAAAAGATGTCCAGCTTAACCTGCAGGAATTAGTGCATATTTTTGAGAGTTTCATCTTGCGATATCCTCAGGAATACCTCTGGACCTATAAGATATGGAAGTATGGGCGGGTGAGGCGGGTTCTTATTTTAAGCGACGCTAAAACCGGTCACCTCAGGCAGTCTCAAGCCGTAGCTCAGGCCATTGATAATATTTATGCTAAGAGGGGGTGGCGCGCGGAGATTCAGGAGGTGGAGATACGTTTTAAGGATAAGTTGTCCAAGCTTGGTTTTATGGCAGGGAGTTTGTTGTCGGGAAAATATAATTGCCAGGGGTGCTTGAGTTGTTTTAGCAGATTTTTGGAAGATAAGACGCGCGGGTTATTGCTGGAAGTTAGGCCCGATATTATTATCTCCTGCGGCTCAAGCGTATCGGCGGTAAATTTCATACTCAGCAGGGAGAACAATGCCAAGAGTATTTGCGTAATGCGGCCCGGCGTCCTAAGCACACGGAGATTTGACGTTGTGCTTATGCCGCGGCACGATAATCCTGCCCGCAGGAAGAATATCTTAGTCACTGAGGGAGCGCTTAATATTATAGATGAGCAATACCTAAAAGACCAGTTTCGCCAATTAGAACAGGATCAGGGTGCGCGGTTTTCCTCCGGGGATACGTATCTGGGTTTATTGCTCGGAGGAGACACCAAGAATTTCTCTCTGAGTCCTGAAAAGGTTAGGGTAGCCATTGCCCAATTAAAAGCAGCGGCGGAAAATCTGGGCGCCTTTCTCTTGGTAACGAGCTCTCGGCGTACCCCCGCGGCCGTAGAAAAGCTGCTTAAGGATGAATTGGCTGATTATCCGCGTTTGAGATTATTGATTATCGCTAGTGAGCATAATCCCGCTTACGCCGTGGGCGCGATACTGGCTTTGAGTAAAATAGTGGTTATTTCCCCGGAGAGTATTTCTATGGTCTCCGAGGCCGCCTCTTCCGGAAGGTGCGTCTTGGTATTCAAATCTTCGGTTGACAAGCGCCACAGTACTTTTTTGCATAATTTGGATGAGAAAAAATACATCCGTCTGGTTGAAACAAACGGTATTTCTTCCGCTATTGGCGAGCTTTGGAGGCAACCAGCGGGAGGACCGGTTCTTAATGACAGGTTGAAAATAGAGAGTTTTTTGGCTGGAGGGCTTTAAATTTAGCGCAGGTCCTGGGTTCGGCTTTTGTTTTTTTCCATAAAAGACTGGTAATCTGATTTAGAGTCTTCAATAACTTTTTTATAGTCGCCTTGTTCAGGTTTTTTGTGGTTTTCTTTTGGTTGGGTAGGGGATTCGGGTTTAGGCAAAAAAAACGGAAAAAATATGACGCATAATATAACTACCAGCAGGCAGATACTCCCAATTATGCTTACCAGGGTGATCAGTTGTTTCTCGGGGGAGCCTTCGAATTCTTCGTTACCTTTATTCATGAAATTATTTTAACATAAAGAGAAAAAAATTAAATGAATATCTTACAGATACTACCGGAACTCAATGTTGGGGGCGTAGAAACCGGCACCGTGGACCTGGCTAGACATTTGGTCAAGAGAGGGCACAAGGCAGTGGTAGTTTCCGCGGGCGGCGAGCTGGTAAAAGAGCTTGAATCCTGCGGGGCAATCCATTATCAGCTGCCGGTGCAGAAGAAATCCCTTTTTGTGATGCTTAAGATGATTTCCTGCCTGGTCAAGATCATAGAGAAAGAAAAAATTGACATTGTTCATGCCCGGTCGCGTATACCGGCCTGGCCGGCGTATTGGGCCTGCCGCAAGACAAGAGTCGCATTTATTACAACTTGTCACGGTTATTACGGGAAGCATTTTTTTAGTTATGTTATGGGTTGGGGTAAACGGGTGATCGTTTTAAGTAACGCCATTGCCCGGCATATGATTGATGATTTCGGCGTGGGCCATGAACGTATAAGGCTTATCCCGCGCAGCGTGGACCTGGCGAAATTCAAATTTGTATTACCGGACGAAAAGAGGGCCGAGGAATTTAATGTAGGCATTATCGGAAGGATCACCCCTATCAAAGGCCATCTTATTTTTATAAAAGCCATGGCCAAGCTCGCGCGGGTGGTGCCGCGGCTGAAGATCTGGATTATCGGAGATGCCCCGTCTTCCCGGGAGGCCTATAAGGAACAGATTCAGGTTTTGGTGCACAGGTTAGGGCTTATGTCTTTAACCCAATTCCTGGGCACCCAACGGGATATCCCCGGGATCCTGGGTAACCTTGATCTTTTGGTTATGGCCACTACTACGCAGGAGGCATTCGGCAGGGTGATCATCGAGGCCCAGGCAGCGGGCGTGCCGGTAGTAGCGACTAGGGTCGGGGGAGTGGTGGATATTATTGACGATGAGAAGAACGGGCTCTTGGTTCCGGCTGCTGATCCGCAGGGCATGGCAGACGCGGCTATACGGATTTTTAAAGACCCGCAACTATCCAGGCGCCTGGCTGAGCATGCCTATGCCAAGGTCAAGGAGAAATATAATATTGAACGCATGGTGGATAGCACACTGGCAGTTTATCAAGAGGCCTTGAATAATTTCAATATCCTGGTTATAAAATTAAGCTCATTGGGAGACGTGGTCCTTTCCACCGCGGCAATCAAGGCCATCAGGCATAAGTTCGGCCCGAATTACAGGATCAGCGTGCTGGTCGGAGAAAAATCCAAGGATGCCTTGCTCGGGTGCCCTTATATAGATGAATTATTGGTCTGTGACCTGGCGAATAAAGACAGAGGGCTATCCGGACTTATAAAATTAGGCGCGCTTTTGCAAAAGAAGCATTTTGATATAGTGGTTGATCTGCAGAACAGCCGCAAGAGCCATGTTTTAAGTTTTCTTTCACTCTGTCCTGACCGTTACGGGTACGATAACCGTAAATTCGGCGCACTTATCAATCACCGTATCAAGAACGATATCCCGCTCCTGGATCCCCTGACGCATCAGTTTCGCATATTGGAGATGCTGGGGATCGAGCAGAAAAACGCGCATCTTGAGTTGTGGCCTCAAGAGAAAGACTGCCAAGTTATTGATGATATGTTAAGCGGCGAATGGCTCAGCAGTAACCAGAAGATCGTGGGCATTAATTTAAGCGCGAGCAGAAAATGGGTGACTAAGAATTGGCCGCTAGCCCAGTTGACAAAATTTTGCGAAGGCCTGATTAAACGGGACCTGCGCGTAGTGCTTACCGGCACCGAAAACGAACTGCCGCTGGTAAACGAGTTGACGCAGAAGTTAAAGGATCTTAAGCCCATAAACGCATGCGGCAAAACCAGCGTTAGCCAGCTCGCCTGTTTGATTAAGCGTTGCAGTGTATATATAACTACTGATTCCGCTCCTTTACATATCGCTGCCAGCGCGGGGACCCCCTTTGTCGCGCTCTTCGGGCCCACTGATCCCCGCCGCCATCTTCCTCCGGCAAAGAAGTTCGCCTTGATAAAAAAGGATTTAGACTGCGGCCCTTGTTATAAGCCCCAATGTAAAAGAAAAGATTGCATGCGCTCCATCACTGCCGAAGAAGTCTTAGCGGCAGTGGATAAATTATTAGAAGCATGAACATATTATACCTGACCAATCACCTGAATACCGGAGGCATTACCAGTTACGTCCTGACCCTGTCTATTGGCCTGAAGAAGAGAGGGCATAATATCTATGTGGCTTCTTCCGGAGGAGAGCTATTGGGTAAGGTCCTCAGCGAAGGGATAAATTTTGTACCTATACCCATCAAGACAAAGTCGGAGATCCACCCGAAGATCTTGTTTAGTTTTATGAAACTAAACAAGCTGATCAGGAAAAAGAATATAGATATTATTCACGCCAACACCCGCGTTACTCAGGTCCTGGCGCATCTATTAAGCAGGTCTTCCGGCAGGCCGTATATAGCCACCTGCCACGGTTTTTTTAAAAGAAGGTTTTTCCGCCTGGTATGCCCCTGTTGGGGCAAGAAGACCATTGCCATCAGCGCGCAGGTCAAAGAGCATCTTATGCGTGATTTTAACATCCCGGGAGACTCTATTGAGGTAATTCATAATGGCATAGACGTGGAAAAGTTTGCCCGGCTTGGCCTGCAGAACCCGGGTTCCCGGCTCCAGGCGAAGAAGAGCCTGGGCCTGGCAGAAGGGCCGTTAGTGGGTATTATTGCCCGGCTCTCCGAGGTAAAAGGCCATACTTATCTTATCCAGGCAATGGAGATTGTCTGTAAAACTGTCCCCGATGCGCAACTGGTGATCGCGGGGGAGGGAAAGCTGGAAAAAGATTTACGCGCATTGGTCAGTCGCCTGGGCCTTACGAAAAATGTTTTCTTTATTCCTAATACCACTGATACCAGGAAAATTTTGTCGGCTATGGATGTGTTTGTGCTGCCTTCTCTGCATGAGGGATTGGGATTAGCGCTTATGGAGGCAATGGCAGCCGGCGTTGCGGTAGTGGGCTCGGATATAGGCGGCATCAAAAGCCTGATCCAGCACAGGAATAACGGTTTGTTGGTTCCGCCTTGCGATGCGCCAGGATTAGCGGAGGCGATAGTAGAATTATTCAAGGATCCCCAGAAGAGAAAATTATTCGCGGATAGCGCCCGCGACTTTATCGCCGCTAATTTTTCGCAAGAGGAAATGATCTTTAAGACAGAAGGAGCATATCTAACGTGTCTTGGCGCAAAAAACTAACTCTTGCTTTCGGTATATTA
>JAPLLP010000275.1:9950-11026 GCA_026387515.1 Candidatus Omnitrophota bacterium
AGCTTTCTCCGGCGCCATTACGTTGTGCCGATATTGATGTATCACTCGGTTTCACCCAAATCTCAAAACGCCCTGACCGTATCTCCCGATGCGTTTGAACGCCAGATGCGTTTTCTAAAAACCCATAAATATAACGTGGTAACCTTGGAGGTCTTGGTTGATCTAGTCTCGCGCGGAAAAAAATTTCCCACGCGCACAGTTGCCATAACCTTTGATGACGGATATAAGGATAATTTTATCTATGCTTTCCCCATATTGAAGAAATACGGGATTAAGGCAACTGAGTTTATCATAGTAAATGAGGTTTCCCGGCCGCAAGGCGACCGGTTGAGCTGGGAAGATAGGATTGATCAGCATTGAAAGTCACACTTTGGGCCCCGAACCGTTGGTAGATATCAAAGAAGATAAAGAATTGCGCAGCCAGATATTTGATTCGAAAAAAATACTGGAAAAAAAATTAGGGGCCGCTGTGAATGTCTTTAGTTATCCGGGTGGGTTCTTTACGCCATACATCAGGCAGCTGGTAATTGATGCCGGCTATAAGGCGGCCGTAGCGACCAACCCCGGCCAGAACTATCCCATAGATGACGTATATGCTTTAAAGCGTCTGCGTATCTCCGAGAATTCTAAGAACGTGGCGATCTTCTGGTTAGAAAGCTCAGGTTTTTATACTTTCATAAAAGAACACAAGCACAAGAAATAAGATGGATAAGAAACCTGAACGCATACTTGTTTTTAATGTCAATTGGTTGGGGGATGTTTTATTCTCTACCGCGGTCATCCGCAATATCCGGTATAATTTTCCGGACGCCTATATCGCCTGCGTCATACCATCCAGGTGTTATGCGGTCTTAAAAGGTAATCCCCACCTTGACGAGGTTATTATTTATGATGAGCATGACCGGCATAAAGGGCTGGCGGAAAAGATCAGATTTATCACTTTCCTTAAAGCCAAAAAATTTGACATGGTATTTCTTTTGCACCGTTCACTAACCAGGGCGCTTATCGCGCGCCTGGCAGGTATCAAAGAGAGGATTGGTTATTACACGAAAAAGAGGGGTTTCCTTCTTACCAAG
>JAPLLP010000143.1 GCA_026387515.1 Candidatus Omnitrophota bacterium
AAATAGTGGATGCGGCAATGAAACTGATCCAGGAGAACGGAGGTAAAGAATTCTGGAACAACGTTTCCAACAAATAATAAAGAAGTTCATACTATTATTTTTTATCTTCGTATTTTTCCTTCCTGATCTTTTTGCCCAAGAAAATACCTTATCTAAAGATTTATTTATTAGCGCCAGCATTAAGTCTCTTGCCCGTACTTTCGTTGCCCTGGAAGACATCGATAAATTAAAACAAGAAAACATAGCTATATTATTCCGCATGGATGACCTCGTTTTTAAGAAGCGCTACTCCAAGGTTTACTCGGTGTTGAAAGACCTGCCGGAAGATATTATATCGAAATATGGTATTAGCCAGGATATGACCAGGCAGGAGGCTATTGAACAATTAAGAGACTTGAACAAAAAAAAGATATATGAGTTCATAGATTTGATACCCGATGCAGTAGTTGCCCAGCAGTTCCGCCAGTATTTATTAAGGCACAAAGCCGAACTGGAAAAGCTCAATATATTGGGACAGATTAATATCTTCTGGTTCAGAATAACCCGCTCCACAGCTCCTCCTGTACACAAGCCCGAAAAATAATTTTTA
The DNA here is from genome assembly GCA_026387515.1 of Candidatus Omnitrophota bacterium. The sequence continues at coordinate 590 of JAPLLP010000143.1, forward strand.
AAATTCTGGTTAGATTTTGCCGCCTCTTGCGTCTAACATTGGTGAAGACGTAATAGTGTTCGCTACTGCTACACCCCGCGCTAAGCGGACACCTGGCCCAGATAGGCTACCCGGCGCATATTTGAATTGCGCCGGTGTCCCCCGGTGGGGAAATTGGGCCAGTGTTAACTACTGTTTAACCCCCAATCCTATCGGATGGATTGGGGTTCGCTACTGCGAAGGAGGGGGGCAGAATGAGAACGATAATTGTGTTGCTGTTTTTGCTGCAGGTAATATTGCCTGCGATTTTTGCAGAGGAGCCTTCTTGGGAAAGGATAACGACTCCCGTAACAGATATTCAGGCGGTTTTGACCGGTCCCAAAATTCCAGATATTATTTACATTGGAGCTAAAAACGGGATATATAAAAGTCAGGATAGCGCGAAAAACTGGAGGATGGTATTGTCTTTTCCATCTTTGGCTAAGGGTGTTAATGCCTTGTGCGTGGGTAACGGTGCGAAATCTATATATGCCGCAACAGGTAAGGGCCTGTATTTTAGCGTAAATTCCGGAGAAAACTGGAGGAGAATTTTTCGCGGGAAAAATAATCTTGAAGAAGATTGTACTGCTATATTGGTTATATCGGACAGGATTTATTTAGGTACTAAAGGGGGATTATTTTTAAGCAGTGATGATGGCCGTAGCTGGAATAGGGGCCCCGCTCAGCTGGATAAAAAAGAGGTTTTGGCAATTGCCCGCGGGCAAGGGGATGCGGTTTATGTCGCTTCTTTGAGCGGAGTATTTAAGTGTACTATTGCTCTAGATAACTGGGAGAGGATCCTGGTCATGCGTAAGGTAGAAGTTGCAGATAGCGACGACTCGGATGTCGATGATCGCGATGAAGAATTGAGCACCTCCGATATCAGATACCTAGCGGTTGATGCGAAAGATCAAGGCGTCTTGTATGTGGCAACTACTAGAGGGGTTCAACAGACTAAGGATCGGGGTTTGACATGGCAGGCATTGACTGATTACGGCCTTTTAAATAAAGACATTGAGAAGCTATTTGTTTCTCCGAGGGGTAAGCTTTACGCAATTACGCCCTCCGGTATTTTTACGTATAACGGGGCTAGATGGCTAGAGGTATCATTGGGCCTGGCTGCTAAAAAGATTCGGGATTTATCTTGGGATAAATATGATAATTTTTGCGCGGCCAGTGATTGCGGTTTATTCCGTTTATCTTTTACCGGTTACAGCAGTAACTCTCTATTCCAGAATCCATCGATATTGTGTCCTGAACACGAACCTTCGATCCATGATATTCAAGAAGAAGCCATTAAGTATGCCGAAGTCCAGCCGCAGAAAATCATTTCCTGGAGAAAAAAGGCAGCTGTCAGGGCCTGGTTGCCTCGACTTACCGCAGGGGCCAACCGTAATACTACTGATCTCTGGCACTGGGAAGGCGGCTCAACCACTAAATCCGACGATGATGTATTACGACGTGGCCGCGATAGCGTAGCATGGGATGTTTCCTTGAGCTGGGATTTGAGCCAGCTTGTCTGGAGCGATGATCAGACCAATATAGACGTGCGCTCTCGTCTGATGGTTCAGTTGCGACCCTTGACTGTCCTTATTTTGAGTTTGTGGTGAGGTGAAAAATTGGGAGATTAGAGCATAAGGCCAACTGAGGAGAATATAGAAAAAAGGCAGAAAAATTTCTGAGCTGGTAAAGAATAATTTTCTTGACAACACAGTAAATTCTGATATAATATTCAAATATCCGAATATTGAGAAATAAGGAAATAATATGGAAGAATTAGCCTATAAGATAAAAGCGGATTTTTTAAAGACATTAGCCCATCCTGTGCGGCTTCAGATTGTCGAATTCTTAAAGAGTGGCGAAAAGAACGTAGGAGCCATTGTTAAGACTTTAGGCATACCGCAGTCGAGTCTTTCCCGGCACCTGTTGGTTTTAAGGGAAGGTGGTATTTTAAAGTCAAGGCAACAAGGCACAGCTATCTATTATGCTATTGAAGACCACGACATCTTTCAGGTGTTGCGTCCAATAGCGGAAATGCTGCGTAAGAAGCTTAAGAG
>JAPLLP010000153.1 GCA_026387515.1 Candidatus Omnitrophota bacterium
CCATTACTCCACCTCCTTCACAGTAGCGAACACCCGCGCAATTCCGCTTAGCGCGGGGTGTTACAGTAACGAAATATTATCCTCTTCTGGAACTAGCGGTTGTAGAACCCATCACGATCTTCTCTGATATATGTGAAGGCACCTCAGCGTAAAATGAGGGCTCCATTGTATAGGATGCGCGGCCTTGTGTTAATGATCGCAGCGCTGTGGCGTAATTAAATATTTCTGCTAACGGCACATTGACTCTTATGGCCCGCACATTTGTCCGGGAATTGATCGCCACTATCTTTGCCCGGCGGGAACTTAAATCCCCTATTACCATACCCATAAACTCCTCGGGAGTGATAACCTCCATATCCATGATCGGCTCTAAAATTATTGACCCACCCTTCCTTAATCCGTCGCTAAGGGCAATACCTGCGGCCATCTTAAACGCCAGTTCCGAAGAGTCGACTTCATGGAATGAACCATCCACCAACGTTACCTTAACGCCCGTGACCGGATAACCGGCTAATACTCCGCTCTTAGCATTATCCATGATACCCTGCTTCACCGAAGGTATAAATTCCTGCGGGATAGCTCCACCCTTAATCTTATTTTCAAAAGTCATGCCTGTGCCGGGCGTCTCCTGCGGCTCCATTTCAATGACCACATGCCCGTACTGACCGCGGCCGCCTGACTGCTGTATGAATTTTCCGGAAGCGTTGATCTTACGGGTAATCGTCTCGCGATAGGCGACCTGAGGTACACCCACCTGCACCTGGACATTGAACTCGCGCAAGATCCTGTCGGCAATAATCTCCAGATGCAACTGCCCCATGCCGGCAATAATAGTCTGGCCGGTCTCCTGATTGTAAGTTACGCGGAAACTGGGATCCTCATCGATCAGCTTATGCAATGCCAGGCCTAATTTTTCCTGGTCGTCTTTATCGGCGGTCTCAATAGCCTGCTGGATAACCGGTTCCGGAAAACGCATGGCCTCGATCAAAATAGGATTCTTTTCTTCGCACAGGGTATCTCCGGTCTTGGTTTCCTTTAAACCCACTGCCGCGGCGATATCCCCGGTTTCAACGCTTTCCACAATCTCCTGGTGATTAGCATGCATGCGCACAAGTTTAGTAATACGCTCTCTGGTGCGCTTAGTGGCGTTATAAATATAAATCCCGGATTTTACCGTACCGGAATAGACACGGATATAATTTAATTTACCAACATAGGGATCAGTAGCGATCTTAAAACATAATGCGCAAAACGGGGCATCATCAGAAGTAGTGATCTCTTCATGCTCCCCGGTATCCGGATTCGTTCCCTTAATAGAAGTTTTATCCGCAGGCGAAGGAAGATAATCACAAACGGCATCAAGCAACAGCTGAATACCTTTATTCTTAAAAGATGCGCCGCAAAGCACCGGCACGAACTTATTGGCCAAGACGGTCGAACGTATTGTTTTCTTTATCTCTTCGGGAGAAACCTGCTGATTATGCAGATATTTCTCTAAGATCACGTCATCTGCTTCTGCCAGTTTTTCCACCAGAATAGCGTGATATTTTTCCACTTCCGCGGATAATTCCCGGGGTATCTCTTTCACCTCTACATCTTTTCCCAAATCATCTTTGTAAAGGACCAATTTTCTTTCCACTAAATCTATGATGCCCTTAAAATTTTCTTCGTTACCGTAGGGTAGTTGTATAGCCGCTACATTCGCCCCCAGGTGCGTGTGCATCTGTTTGATACACTCAAAAAAATTGCTGCCCGTGCGGTCCATCTTGAATTGCTGCCCGTGCGGTCCATCTTGTTCACAAAAGCTACTCTAGGCACACCATAGCGGTCAGCCTGACGCCACACTGTCTCTGACTGCGGCTCAACCCCGCCCACTCCGCAGAAAACCACTACCGCACCGTCTAAAACCTTTAATGAACGCTCTACCTCAATAGTAAAATCCACGTGCCCCGGGGTATCAATGATATTAATCGAACAATCCCCCCAGTGGCAAGTGGTGGCAGCTGCGGTTATGGTAATTCCCCTCTCCTGCTCCTGCACCATCCAATCCATGGTCGCGGTGCCATCGTGGACCTCTCCTAATTTATAGGTCCTTCCGGAGTAAAAAAGGATACGCTCGGTGGTCGTGGTCTTTCCGGCATCTATGTGCGCGATGATCCCAATGTTCCTGATTTTCTCCAACGCTATTTTTCTTTTCATATCTAGAATATTTACCACGTTAAATAGTTTACCACCTGAAATGCGCGAAGGCCTTATTGGATTCGGCCATCTTATGCGTATCATCCCTCTTTTTTATAGCTGAGCCTTCGCCTTTATAGGCGGCGATAATCTCTTCGGCAAGTTTTATCTGCATGGGTTTGCCTTTTTTGGTGCGGGCAAAATCCCTGATCCAGCGCAAGGCGATAGAAGTACCGCGTTCCTGCCTGACCTCTATCGGCACCTGATAAGTAGCACCTCCCACGCGGCGAG
>JAPLLP010000303.1 GCA_026387515.1 Candidatus Omnitrophota bacterium
GTTAAGGCGCACGGAAGATTAAATAAAGCCCAAAAGCAGGTATTAATGAAATTTACCGAGATAAGCGACAAGATTTTTGAAGATGAATATAACCAGGCAAGATTGGATATGGCGGGAAGCCCATATGGAGAAGATTTAGAAAATGCTGCCCGGGCTGCGGCTATCTTTGTGGCTGCCCAGGCCCATGCCGATTACAACTGGGCAGTTTACAAGAAGGACCGGGAACTTCTGCCTCCGGAATTAAAAGAAGCTTTTACCGAAATCCCCGATGTAATGGCAATGGTGCCTACCGCCCCGGCTATGCCAGAGGATGAGTTTTGCCGCCAGAAAGCCGCCCTCGCCCTTTTACCGACGGAAAAACAGGCCGGCGCGCATATCGCGCTTTTACGCGCAGCGCTTAAAGTGGGCCAGAGGGAGTTTGCGCAGCTGATAGGGGAATATGCCGGCCTAAAGATTAAGCCACAGAGCTTATGCCGTATTGAAAAGGGCGCGCGCAGCGCGTCGACCCAAGCCTTGTCCGCAATTGCGGTTACCTTGGAATCGCTAGCCCATTCTTCCGGAGCTTTGCATTATCTTGCCAATGGGCAGATCCGCCAGATTTTAGAGGGGCAGTATCCGGGTAAAAAGATTTTTGTCAGCCCTGAAGAGGAGTTAACCAGAAGAAGAACGCAAATATCGCAATTTGCGCAGCCTAGGCAGGGCGGCGCGTATATCCAGTTATTTCGTGAGCTTTTTGGCTTTACGCGCAGGACATTCATTGCCGAGATGGGGAAGAAAGGATGCATTTTAAGCGAAGACGAGCTTTTTGATATCGAAAAGGGGATTAAGCGGCCTTCGCGCAGGAGTTTGACGGGGATAGTTGCTGTTTTGGAAGATGGCTGCGCTAAGACAGATAGCCGCGGTCAGTTGTGTAAGCCTGAAGAATTACTCGGAATTTTGACGCAAGGGTTTGCGGACATACCGCTTATTGTTGTTTCCGGTACGGAAGAATTTACTACGCGTATTACTCAGGCAGGAGAAAAACAAGACCCGCGCGTTCTTCTTGAGCTTGTGCTAAGAGAATTGAACTGGACTTTTGCGGATTTGGAAAAGAAAGCCCATTTAAGCAAGGATCGGGTGGGTAAGGCGTTACGGGGGGAACGTTTCTTAAGCGGGCAGGAATTGGCCTGTATTACGCATACCTTAATAACTGGACTTGCTAGCTATGGGAAAAGGGCAGAGGAAGAATTATCGCGCAATATGGCGGTTTGTTTTCAGGGCAGGGAGCCGTTTAGCGGCCTTTTGCGCACTGATGGTGTGCGAGTTATTTTCTCTTGCCAGGGCAAAGAGATTGCCCGCCAGCAAGATCCTTTTACCTTTGACCAGCTGTATGCTTGTTTAAAGAGCCGCAAGAAGATTTGGCTGGGAGGTCTGTTTGTGCAGGCCCAGGCATCCACTTTTAGCCGGTTAGGATTTAATTTCAGCAAAAATCCGCATAACGGCCTGCATACGGTCCGTCTTCCCGTGCAATATGCGCGCAGGCCCTCGGCTGTGCTATTAAGTTATGACGCCCGTTTAGGCCTGGTATATATGGAAGAATTTCTAATACAGGGTGATCAAGCCCAAGGCCTCCCTATGCTGCGTAGAAGATTAAAACGGGCCGAGGTCCGGGCATTGCAAACCAGCGCTGCTGGTGATGGTTACTGCCGGCAGGCAGTGATTGCCGTTGCCGGAACTTTTTTCGGCGCTCCCGGGGAAAAAGATTGGTTTAATATCTCGCGCCGGGTTGAGATGCTGGGTAGGGATACGCCGTTTGAAATAGTTATTCCTGAGCTGGAATGCAGGCGTTATCAAAGGTCGGCAAGGGATAAGTATAGTCCATGGGTATTGGCTATGGGGTCAAATGAAACAGTCTATTTTCCGCGTTCACTTGCTATCAGGGATTGGCCGGTTGATTGGCGCCAGCGTGGTAGTATACCTATGGAAGCTGTTTATCGCAGGCAAGGATCAGATGATGTTTACGCGCTTGATGAGCTGCGCATTGTTAAATGCGCATCAGGCAAGCCTCAAAATAAGCTATGTATCGTGCTTAAATCTTACAAGGTACAACGCATAAGTGAACGCACGCTGGTAGCATATGATCCCGGGTTTGCGGCTATTTTGCCAGCTATAACCCAGAAGGCAAGGCAATTAATGAATATATTTTCGCCATTAGAGGTGCTGGATATACTTTTAGAAGATACGAGTATCCCACAGGAATTGCGTACGCCCGAAACGATGATTTCGGTGCTGAATATTCAAATGCGCGGTTTTACTTTGCGCAGTAAAAACTACCCGCACTGGAAGGCACTTTGCGCTGCCTGGCGCGCCAAGGGTTTGGGTGAACTGGATTTAGTCGGGTTATACCAGTTATGCGGGCACGCGGAAAATTTACTGCGGCAGTTCTTGACGGAAAAGTTAAGGATGCCCTTAGTTGTTTACCTGCCCTTGAAGCCGGCGCGCTTTGCCGATTTTATCCGCCGGCTGGAGTCGCCATTAGACCGCGTGCTTGAGCGTTTGGATGAAATGGCTGCGTGCCAAGAAGCAACGCAGGAACTAGAACGCCTGCGCAAGATTGACCCGCAACTGGTGGATGCGGCGCAAAAGTTACGCCAGGAGACAAGGGGGATATTCGCGTTGGAGGCAGCAAGATTAATTGGGGCGGTTGGAGCGGTAGGGGCTGGTAAGCGTTCCTCGGGTGATTTCAGTCTGCCATGGTTTAAAGATACCGGGTATATGCAGGATTTCCCCGAAGGCCCGGAAGCGGGTGAGCCGGCAAGCGCGGAGTTTCTTGCCGCGGAAGCAGGGGTAACCGCTTTGCATGCCGAGGCTATCGTTTGCGGTGCCCAGCGGGAATTCCTATTAACAAAGCAGTTTTCCCCGCGCCATCTAAAGGATAAGGGTGCTTATTGTCAGCTGCGCGCCGCTTTCATCGGAGAGATCAACGCTTTTATAAGAAGGACTTTGGGCCCGCAGAATTTCCTTGAATATTGGGATTATTGGGTGGCTGCTGCCTGCAAAATAGTGGAGGAATCGCTTATCGCCTGGGAAGATAGCGGCAGTATGAGTTTGATCGTTTTTGTGCGCCGGGAATTACGCCGCCACATAGGCAGGGAGGTATGGGTGCAGATGGAGAAGCGCAAAGGAAGCGGCTGGTCCCCGAAGGATCCGGTTTCCTTGGATAAATTGTTAAGCCAAGACTCCAATGCAGACTCCTATCTTTTTGAACGGGCGCCAGAGCAATATGAGCCGGATTTCCGGTTCAAAAAACGGTATTCATCTTTGCACGCCTTCGGCTCTTTCATGGAGACGGAAGAATTTTCCGGATTCTGCGGGAACGACGCCATATCGCCTCTTACTAAATTGCAGATTGCCTGCGCTCTTGGTCATTGGTTGGAAGAGCATGGTCTGCGGGAAAAAGTCAATGCATTGGGGGTCAGGAGTTTAGCAATGTATATGGTTTGGGATTCCGGATTGCTAAATATGGCTTACCTAAATAGGCATACGCTTAAGCTTCTTGTGGTGACAGATGAATTGATGGAGGAAGGCATCAGCGGATTGGCAGAAGGTATTGCCGGGATGCTGGGGGCAAGGGTAAAGAGAGATGCTGATCGTTGGCCCTGGCCGGTTATAACTCTTGCCAATACCAATAATGGCGACGGGAACGGTTTCGCGCAGATCCTAAAGGATTCCGGGGTAGGTACGAAACGGGAATTGGCGCGCATCGGCATCGTGAATGTCCGTCCGGGAGGAGGCGGTAGATTGTTCTCGGGTTGGCTGGTGCAACCGGGGCATCATGATATTTTAGTGTGGGAGAATCAAAGAGGAATCGGCGATGGTTTGGCCAACGCCATCGATATCAGAAAACAAGAAGCCCTTATCCCAGAGTCTTCGGATACCAGGGATAAGAATTCGGCACCCGGAGTTTTTTCAATCGGGGCAGTTTGGGATAACGCGGTTAAAGGGTTCATTCCTTAAGCATGGACGAACGCAGAAGAGTTACTAGATGGCAGGTAGATATTCCGGCGCGCATCAGGCATGCGGCCGAAGAAGCGCATTTTTCTGCCCGGGTCAAAGACCTGAGCCTTAAGGGGCTTAATCTTGTTTCAAAGGAGAAGCTTTCCACGGATGCCTGCGTAAAGTTGCAGGTTTCTCTGGGGGGTAGCATAAGTTTGAAGTTTGAGGCCTGGGTCTGCTGGCACAAAAGCTACGGCGAGATAAATTGTTACGGATTGTATTTTACCAAGATAGATGATCAGACTAAGGAAGGTATATTCCGGTTTGTGCGGAACAATCATTACGATGAAGTCAAAAAAAAGTGGTTTGGAGAAGATGGGGCGGATGAAACACCCGGCGCTAATCGGAATTGCGCCGGTGTTCGCTACTGCGAAGGAGGTGGAACAATGGAAGATAAGAGGATTTTTGAGCGCTTTACCAAGGATCTGCCGCTAAGGTTCTTGAGCCTGGATTCTTACGAGGAAGGCGAGGTCAGGACGCAGAATATCTGCGCCAAAGGCCTTTGTTTTTCTTCGCCGATCCCGCTCAAGCCGAGTACGCCTTTGGAATTGTGGCTGGGAGTTCAAGACCACGGCGAACCTATTTATGCCCGGGGTCAGGTTGCCTGGTCAGAGGTGTGCGGCCCTAATGAATGTAAGGTCGGCGTGAATTTCGAAAAGGCCAACCTTATGGGTTTATCGCGGGTACTAAGGACGGCATAGGCGAACCCAATATTTTTAATATATGCCATATTCTCCACAACTATATCGCAGGCAGTACAAAAGATACGAGGTAGATGGGCAGGCGGATCTACTGGTAGATAATGTCCTGGAGCGGCCATCTATTCTAAAGGATCTGTCCGTAAGGGGGGCAGGTATTATCAGTGATTGTCCTTTAAGTCCGGGTTCCGAAATCGGGATTCTCATGTGCGCGCCATTATTGTTTAAGGGGCAGTTACAGCGCAGGGCACGGGTAGTTTGGTGTAATGAGATAGGTAATGATCTCTGGCGGGTTGGTCTGGATTTAGACCAGGAGAATATAATAAGTTTCGAAAGATAAGTAACACCCCGCCTTATCGCGACAATAAAAGCTTGACCGGTATTTAAATATATGTTAAATTTGAGCATTGTCTTTTTGGCCTTTTTAAAGTTTTTAAAAGGGTATTTTTAAAGGTAAAGCACCCTTGATAAAGCAGGTTTTGGATGGTATACTTAATAATACGTCTCTACGCTAAAAGAGAGGGAGAAAATCTATGCTAAAGAGAGTTTTGGGTTGGGGTGGGTTGGTTTTTATGGGGGTAGCGGCTCTGTGCATAATGGGGTTAACAGGATGCGAGCCTAAGAACACGTCTGGTGCTCCGGTGATTACGGTCTGGCACTGGATGACTGATAGAGACCCTGCGTTTCAGGAATTAGCCAAAAAATATGAGGTCAAAACCGGGGTTAAGGTAAATTTTGAGCTCTATGCGCCTTCGGATGCCTATTCCCAGAAGGTGCGCGCTGCGGCGCAAGGCGTAAACCTTCCGGATATTTTCGGCATCTTGGGGGAAAAGAGAGACTTTGGTTCTTTTATCAAGGCGGGACACATTCTGGATCTCACCCCTTATATGGAGCAAGACCAGGGTAAATGGAAGAACAGCTTTTTTGCCAAGGCCCTGGC